>DASVRY010000345.1:0-2555 GCA_036388395.1 Chthoniobacteraceae bacterium | reverse complement strand
GCGGGGGAGCGGTGAAGGCTACAGTGCTTGGGCGGCCGGGGCTCCCAAAGCCTGCGCCCTTCGCCTGGACGGCCTTGGGCGACGATCATTTTCACAACCGGTTCGTGGAGATGCGAGGCGTCGTGCGCGCGGTGAGACTTGATTCCTCGACGGGTGATCTGACCCTGGATGTGAGCACGCCCGCCGGGATGCTCGAAGGCGTGGTGGCGCGGTTCAATCCTTCCGAACAGCGTTTGCCGCTGCATTGGGTGGATGTGGAGGCGCGGCTGCATGCGGTCTTCAGCGTGCAGGCAGATCCGCGCCGCCAGCGTTCGAAGCTGAGGCTCTTCATCCAGACGGTGGAGCAGGTAACCCCGGACTTTGAGGCGGTCGCAAACGCCTTTGCAGAAATGCCGCGGTCCTACGGCAGCCTTATGCGGTTCGACGCCAGCGGCTCTCCAGAAAAGCGCGTCCACGTCCACGGCGTGGTCACGCACCAGGAGCCGGGCCGCGGCTTTTACCTGAGGGACGCCGGACGCGGCTTGTGGGTGCAGTCGCCACAACAGCTCGCCGTGGAACGGGGCGACGGCGTCTCCGCGATCGGCTTCGTCATTCCCGAAGGCAGGCACGCCACGATGCGAGACGCGATTCTCCGCAAGGGCACGCCTGGCGCTGTGCCTGAGCCGACCACGCTCACGATGGCGCAGGCGCTTTCCGGTACTCATCATGCCGACTTTGTGCAAATCGATGGTGAGCTTATCGAGGAACTCCCACGTGCGGGCGGACGGAGCCTCTTGATGGAAGCTGATGGTCGCCGTTTTCGGGCGGAGCTTTCCCGGACGGCCGAGGGTGCGATGCCGCGCTTCCCGTTGGGCAGCCGGTTGCGCGTTTCCGGGATTTGCCTGAACTCCGCGGCAACCGCGCGTGCGGCTGATCCGCGCTCCGCCGATTTTCAAGTGCTCCTCCGCACGACGACTGACCTCGCGCTCCTCCGCGCTGCCTCATGGTGGACGCCACGCCGCATCGCCACAGCGATCGGCGGCCTACTCGCGCTCAGCGGCGCGACGGCAGTCTGGGGGCTCATGCTGCGGCGCCGGGTGGCGCAGCAGACGGCGATCATCCAGCAGAAGCTGGAGCGCGAAGTAATCTGGGAAGAGCGTAACCGCATCGCCCGTGAGCTGCACGACACTCTGGAGCAGCAGCTCGCCGCCATCACCATCCAGCTCGAGTCCGCTAGCGCACGTCTGCCGGGTTCCCCCGAAGCTGCACGGGAGTCTCTCGGTCTCATGCAAGCCATGGTTCAGCATAGCCGCGCCGAGGCTCGGCGTTCCGTCTGGGATCTTCGTTCACATACCCTCGAGCAGCGCGGTCTTGCGGTTGCATTGGAAGAGCTCGCGGCGACGCTTTCCTCGACCGAGCAGCAGCAAATCGAAGTGCAGACCGTCGGGGATGTCCGTCGGGTGGACCGACAGGCCGAGTTTCACCTGCTGAGGGTTGCTCAGGAGGCGATGACCAATGCTGTCAAACACGGGCACGCTTCCCATGTGAAGGTGGAACTCCGCTACACCTCCGAGGCCCTGCAGCTTGTTGTGCAGGATGATGGGAGTGGATTCGACCCTCAGCAGCCGCCGAGTTCGGGCGTGCACTTCGGCCTGCTCGGCATGCGCGAGCGCGCAGCCAAGATCAACGGCCGGCTACTCGTCGAAAGCGCTCCCGGCAGGGGCACCACCGTATCTGTAACGATCAGCGCCACACCCCAGGAACTCGCCGATTCCGTCTCCGCTTCGCAACTCCAATGAATCCATCCGCTAAGATCCGCCTCCTGCTCGTCGACGATCATTTCATGATTCGGGTCGGGCTGCGCGGCTCCCTGGATCAGGAGTCGGATATGGTCGTCGTCGCTGAGGCGGAAAACGCGGGGGAGGCATGGGAGAAATACCGTGCCGAGCGACCAGACGTGGTGCTGATGGACGGCAGGCTCCCGGATCAACACGGCGTCGAAGCCACCCGGCGCCTGCGGGAGGAGTTCCCCGACGCCCGCGTGATTCTTGTCTCCGTCGACGAGGGAGAGGAGGATATCCACCGCGCCGTGGAAGCTGGCGTCCAGGGATACCTCCCGAAATCCGTGGCACGCGAGGAACTGCTGCTCGCCATCCGGCGCATTCATCAAGGTGGCCGCTATTTCCCTCCCGCGGTCGCCGCGCGGATCGCAGCACGGAAAAAGCGTGAGCCGTTGAGCGATCGTGAAGTCGGTGTCCTGCGGCTGGTCATGAAAGGATTCGCAAACAAGCAAATCGCCGAAGAACTGAAAATCACGGAAGCGACGGTGAAGGCGCATGTGAGCAACATTCTGGACAAAATGGACGCCCCTGACCGGACCCGAGCAGTAACCGTGGCGATCGAACGCGGGATCATGCGGCTGGAGTAAACGTCAGCGGTGCGGCTCCTCCGCCCCGTCGGCAGATACACGAAAGTAGTAGCGCGGCCAGCTTGCGTCATTGAGGCATGATCATAGCTTGGCTGGATGCCGCCGCAGACCTGCGGTCGCTTCTTCTTGAGAGAAACCCCCAATCCAA
>DASVRY010000344.1:0-15269 GCA_036388395.1 Chthoniobacteraceae bacterium | reverse complement strand
CTCCCGCTGGATGTCCTCCATGACCTGTTTGAAGGTCACACCGATGCGGAATTTGATGATGTAAAGGTGCCGCGTATTGAACTGCCCGGTGCCGTTCGCGCTGAGGTCGAGGTGGGTGAAATAGGAGAGGATCCCCGCCTGCTCGAGCCGCTGCCGTTTGCGCCCGACGGTGCGGACATTTACCCCCGTGGCTTCGCCGATGCCGTTGTCTGACTCCCGCGGGTCGCGGATCAAGTGCCTGACAATCAACCGTTCCTGCTCATCGAGCTCTTTCATAGCCACTGGTTCTTCACGGGTATTTTTGGGGAAAGGGCGAAACTTAGACAGTCCACATCCCGCAATGCGACTTAAATCTGCTCTTTTTTGCAGGTTTTTGTCTTGAATTATCCGACCAGGCTCCTACTTTGGCCGACCGGGCACACCCCTTAGGGATCCTACCATGAACCACGTCATCCTGGAGCAAACTCAGCACCTCAACTCCCTCTATTCTCCTGATTTCGAACACGATGCCTGTGGCGTCGGGTTCATCGCACAGGTCAGTGGCAAGCGCTCGAACCAGGTGTTGCGATATGGTCTCCAGTCGCTCTGCAATCTTGCGCATCGCGGAGCGGTGGATGCGGATTCCAAGACTGGCGACGGCGCGGGCGTTACCACGCAGATCCCTTATAAGCTGTTCATTCCGGAGATCACGCGCCTCGGGCACAAGCTGTTCAACGAGTCGGATCTCGGAGTTGGCTTCCTCTTTCTCCCGCATGACAACGCTTACGCCCAGGCTCGCGCCAAGGCGATCACCGAGGAAGTGATCGAAAAGCGGGGACTGTTTCTCTTCGGCTGGCGGGAAGTGCCGGTGAATATCCGCCTACTCGGCGAAAAAGCCGCATCGACACTGCCGCGGATGGAGCAGGTGCTGATCGGGCGCCCGCACGGCCTTTCTGACGACGAATATGAACGCCGGCTCTTCTTGTGCCGCAACGAGATCGAGAAGCGCGCCGCAGAAGATCAGATCAAGCACTTCTACATTCCGTCCTTCTCGCACCGGCTGATCGGCTACAAGGGCCTGCTCGTCTCACCGTCGCTGGAGAAATTTTACAAGGATCTGCAGAACCCGGACTACGAGACCGCGCTCTGTCTTTACCATCAGCGCTACTCGACCAACACCTTCCCGACGTGGCCGCTCAGCCAGCCGTTCCGCATGCTCGCGCACAATGGCGAGATCAATACCCGCCGCGGGAATGTGAACTGGATGGGAGCTCGCGAAGCGGAGCTCGAGGCGGACTTTTGGGGCAAGGACATCGATCTGCTCAAGCCGATCATTCAACCGGGCGGCAGCGACTCTGCGGAACTCGACAACGCTCTGGAGGCGCTGGTCATGTCCGGCCGGAATATCCTTCACGCCATGACCATGCTCGTCCCGCCGGCGTGGCGGAACGACCGCTGGATGTCGCCTGAGCTGAAGGCCTATTTCGAATATCACCGCTGCTTTAATGAGCCATGGGACGGCCCAGCGGCGCTGGTCTTTACCGATGGAATCACCGTTGGCGGCTGCCTGGATCGGAATGGACTTCGTCCAGCGCGGTACAAACTCACGAGCGACGGCATTTTCAGCATCGGCTCGGAAGTCGGCACGATCGACATCGATGATGAATGCGTCGTCGAGAAAGGCCGACTCGCCCCGGGCGAAATGGTGGCGATCGATACCGCCCAAGGCCGCCTCATGCGGAATGACGAGATCAAGAACGAACTCGCCGCCCGCCGCCCTTATGGCGAGTGGCTGAAGAGCAACCTTGTGCGCCTCGAGGAAGTTGTCGCGGGTGAATTGCAGGAGCCGAGTGAAGCGCTCGATATCCTCACCCTCGCGCAGCGGCAGCTCAGCTTCGGCTACACGACAGAAGAGCTGGAGATGATCATCAAACCAATGGTCCGCGATGGCGCAGAAGCAATCGGCTCGATGGGCGACGACACGCCGCTGGCCGTCCTCTCGCTGCAGCCGCGTCTGCTTTACACCTACTTCAAGCAGCTCTTCGCGCAGGTCACGAATCCGCCGATCGACCCAATCCGCGAGAAGCTCGTCATGTCGCTCAATGTCGTCCTCGGCTGGCGCCGCAACCTGCTCGCGGAGACTCCGCAGCACGCGCGCCTGATCCAGTCGACGTCGCCGATCCTTTTTGAGAATGAACTCACGGCTTTGCGCCAGCTCGAGTCGCATGATCAGCCAGCGGTCACGATCGACTGCACCTGGGCGGCCGCGGAAGGCGATCAAGGTCTTGAGAAGGCCATAGATCGGATCTGCAGCGCGGCCGAGAACGCCGTCGCCGGCGGGGCGCGTTTGGTAATTCTTTCCGACCGAAAGGTCGATCACGAGCAGGTCGCCGTGCCGATGCTCCTCGCCACGGGGGCGGTGCATCATCACCTCATCCGCGTGGGCAAGCGGATGAAAGCATCGATCATCTGTGACTCCGGGGAAGCGCGCGATGTGCACCAGATCGCATGTCTCATCGGCTATGGCGCGAGCGCGATTTGCCCCTACCTCGCTTTCGATTCGGTGCGCGAGATCTTGGGGCAGGTTAAAGTTGCCGCGCAGCAGGGCATCACGAGAGCAGGGGCCGATGCGGAGAAGCTCGCGAAAGCTCAGGTGGCATTGCAGGAAGCGGAGGCGCTTACTTACGCAAAGGCGCTGAAGAATCTCCGCACCGCGCTCGAGGGTGGCCTGCTCAAGATCATGAGCAAAATGGGCATCAGCGTGCTTGGCAGCTACCACGGCGCGCAGATCTTCGAGGCCATCGGTGTGAACAGCACCGTGATCGACAAGTGCTTCCACCGCACGCCGTCGCAGGTCGGCGGGATTGGTTTTGCCGAGATCGCGCGTGAATCACTCCAGCGCCACGAGCGTGGCTTCAATGCCGTGCCTGCTGAGCCGCCGGTCCCGGCCAAGCTCGAAGATCCGGGCGTTTATCGGTTCCGCCGCGGGGGCGAGCGCCACGCGGTCACGCCACCGGTTATTCAGAGCTTCCACAGCTTCGTGAAGACCGGCAATCCAGACGAGTACAAGAAGTATGTTGATCAGGTGAAGGCCGTGCAGCCGATCACCTTCAAAGACATGCTGGAACTCGCGCCGAAAAAGAGCGGTCCGATTCCGATCGAAGACGTGGAATCAGTGGAGGATATCCGCACCCGCTTCACCTCGGCCGGCATGTCGCTCGGCGCCCTCAGCCCCGAGGCCCACGAGGCACTCGCCATCGCGATGAACCGCATCGGCGGCAAATCGAACAGCGGTGAAGGCGGCGAAGACGCAGAGCGCTTCAAGCACCGGGCAAATGGCGACCTTGCAAATAGCGCGATCAAACAGGTGGCGAGCGGACGTTTCGGCGTCACCGCCGCGTATCTCGCGAGCGCGAAGGAGATCGAGATCAAGATGGCCCAAGGCGCGAAGCCGGGTGAGGGCGGTCAGTTGCCCGGCCACAAGGTCTCCGCAATCATTGCGAAGCTGCGTCACACGGTTCCCGGCGTGATGCTGATCAGCCCGCCACCACATCACGATATTTACTCGATCGAAGATCTGGCGCAGCTCATTCACGACCTGAAGGAAGTGAACCCGCGCGCCAAGGTCTGCGTGAAGCTCGTCGCGGAAGCCGGCGTGGGCACGATCGCCGCCGGTGTCGTCAAGGCGCACGCGGATATCGTCCTCGTCTCCGGCCACGACGGCGGCACGGGAGCTTCGCCGCTTTCCTCGATCAAGAACGCCGGCACTCCGTGGGAACTAGGCGTCGCCGAAACCCAGCAGGTGCTCATGATGAACAACCTGCGCGAGCGCGTCGTGCTCCGCACCGATGGAGGCATGCGGACTGGCAGCGACATCGTCACGGCGGCTGTTCTTGGCGCTGAGGAGTTCAATTTCGGGACGGCGGCGCTAATTGCGCTCGGCTGCGTTTACGTGCGCCAATGCCACCTGAATACCTGCCCCGTCGGCATCGCCACGCAGGATGAAAAACTCCGCGGCAAGTTCAAGGGCACGCCCGATATGCTCGTGAACTTCTTCAACGGGGTCGCCCAAGAAGTGCGCGAGATCCTCGCCAGCCTCGGCTGCCGCTCGATCACAGATCTTATCGGCCGGCCGGAATTTCTCCGGCAGCGCCATGTGCCAGATCATCCGAAAGCCAACACGCTCGACCTGAGCCGGCTGCTCTTCGATTCGTGCGGCACGGATGATTCCCAGCCACGCTATTGCACCCGTTCGCGCAACGACGGTCTGCACGAGCGCCCGCTCGATGACATCATTCTGCAGGATGCAAAGGATGCGATCACCGACGGGGTGAAGATGTCACTGAACTACAAGATCCGGAACATCAACCGCTCCGTCGGGACGAAAGTCTCGGGCGAGATCGGCTATCAGTACGGCAAGGACGGCCTGCCTGAGGGAACACTTACGCTGAACCTCGAAGGCAGCGCCGGCCAGAGCTTCGGCACGTTCCTCACGAGCGGGCTGCGGCTCATCCTCACCGGCGAGGCGAACGATTACGTCGGCAAAGGTATGAGCGGCGGCGAGATCGTCGTGCGTCCGTGCCCCAGCGCAAAGTTTGCTCCGCACGAGAATTCAATCGTGGGCAACACCTGCATCTATGGGGCCACCGGTGGCGTTCTGCTCGCCAACGGGCGCGCTGGCGAACGCTTCGCGGTCCGCAACTCCGGCGCTGTTGCTGTGGTGGAAGGCGTGGGCGACCACGGTTGCGAATACATGACCGGCGGAACGATCGTGGTGCTTGGTCCGACAGGGAAGAACTTCGGCGCGGGCATGACCGGCGGCGTCGCCTACGTGCTCGACCTGGAGGAGCGCTTCGCCGATCTCTACAATCCTGGCCTGGTCGTCAACGAGCGGCTGACCGACGAAGACAAGGTTGTCCTACAACAGCTCATCTATCGACACCTCGAAGCAACAGAAAGCGTCCGGGCTCGCGAAATCCTCGCCGATTGGAACCGCTTCGCTGGTGCCTTCTGGAAGGTCGTTCCACGCCCGCCCGCAGCGAAGCCTGCCGAGGCCAAGCCGGAGGCAAAGACGGAAACGGTGATCAGCGAAAAGGTAACTGCTATCAAGCCCTAGGCAGTTTCACCCGCAGCAGAGCGAGCGGAGATTGCGCGCCGAATGAATCCGGTGGTGCCCAGCAGCACTACAGCAGCGGCGGCAAAATGGTAGCCACTGAAAGGCCCCATCACCCGTGGCGTTTCGCGCAGGAACTCGTGCGCGAAACGGAAGATGCCGTAGGAAATTAGATATAGGTGAAAGTGCTGTCCCGGCAGGAGCTTCGCGCGCCGAAGGAGAACGAACGTAGCGATCGACAGGAGATTAAACGCTAACTCGAGTGGTGCCGCAGGCCAGCGCGCGAGACCCACGGAGTCGCGGATGCTCCACCAACCCGGCTGGCAGGCGTGGCCGAGGCAGCAGCCATGCAGTAGGCAACCGATGCGTCCGAGTCCGATCCCCAGTGGCGCGACCACCGCAAACAAGTCGCCCGTCGCCTGCTTGTAGCCAGCCGCGAGCTTGGCCAACTCCACGCCCAAGTATCCCCCGAGCAACGCGCCGAGCACCGTCTTTCCTGTCGCGAGAATCCGCCAGCGTTGCGGGTGATCCCAATACAGCCAACCTTCAGCGAGCAAATACACCAGCTTTGCTCCGATAAATGCACTAACGAGGGCAGCTAGATAGATAACGAGAAGCCGCGAATCGCGCCGCGCCATCCTGCTCCAGATGGTGATGCTGACGATGATGCCAGCGAACAGAAGCAGCGGATAGAACGACAAAGTCAGCCCAGGGTGCAACCTACAAACATTCCGCCAACGACGTCGACAAGCAGAAAACCGGTCCCGAGAAGCAGAGTCAGCAGACCTCTGGAAAAACGATTCTCCACCCCACCTAAAAGCCTGAATGCCGCGCCAAAGCAGCAAAAGAGACTAAACCCAACGACCGGCACAAACCCTGCGCCAACCGTCCAGTTTGGATCGAGCAGCCCAAACAACATCGGAGCAAACGCTACTGCCAGCCCGACCAGCTTGTTCATGCCCTTCCTCCGTTTGCATAATACCGGCAAAAGGAATCCAGCTTTCCATCGGGACGAATCACGTGGGTGCAGCAGCGATCGATTCGATCTTCATCCCAAGTCCAGGCATCCATGAAGGGCTTGATGAAAAGGCGAAAAGTATTCGCCTCAGTCATCTCGAACTTCTTCAGCAACTCGGCCAGTGGTTCCGATTCGCAGCCACACTGGATCAAGTCCTCCAGCTGATAGCGCACCTTGTCGCGGAGGAACCCTTGAACTTCACCGAAGTTCACGAAGTCGCTGATCGATCGGGTGCCGCCATCCATCTTCAAGAGATAACCAATCGTTGCGCAGTTCGGATCACCGCACGGCAGCGGAGTGAAGTCTTCGTATTTGAGTCGCCCCACCGACTGCTCGACTGCCGACAAGACGATATCCGCAGTGTTCAACGACCTCGGAGGTTTGTTCGCAAGGCGCCCGCTGGTAAACATCGGCTGGAAGCTGATCCCCCGCACGTTGGGCCATTCGAGGCCGAACTCCACGGCTGACCAGAGATACGGCAGATTCTCTTCGGTGACAGTCATCGCAAGAGTGAGTGGGATCTCCGCCGCAGCACACCGGGCA
Source organism: Chthoniobacteraceae bacterium (assembly GCA_036388395.1). Classification (GTDB taxonomy): domain Bacteria; phylum Verrucomicrobiota; class Verrucomicrobiia; order Chthoniobacterales; family Chthoniobacteraceae; genus DASVRY01. Next base: position 8,616 of record DASVRY010000344.1, on the reverse strand, counting down.
ATCGCGCGACGCCGCAGATCCCGCAGATCAGCGCCGCGCAAGGCGCGTTGTCCCGCCTCCTGTGCGCCATCGAACTGGAGATAGAGCTGGAATTTCCCTCGGCGAAAGGTGCGCGCCAACTCCTCCAGGAAGGCGTCGTCCTGGGCAATCCTCACGCCGTTCGTATTCAGCAGAACGTAGTCGATGCCTGAATGCGAGTGGCACCACGCGAGCAACTCGAAGAACTGTGGATGCAGCGTCGGTTCACCGCCGGAAAGCTGGAGGATCTCGATGCCACCTTTTCGATCGATCACCCCTTGGATTCGCTCCTGCAGTTCCGCCAGCGGCACCGCGTCGATCTTCGCGCCAGACGCGCCAAGGGGCGAATCAGCATAGCAGGTGGGGCAGGAGAGATTACAGGAGTTGACGATCTCGATCAGAGCCAGACACGTGCTGAGCATTTCCGTCTTGGAGACAAGCTCCATGGTGTCTCCAAGCCCGAGAGCGTTCCGGCCAAGCGTGCCGCGCACCTCGCCGTCATTTGCCGAGCAGGCGTTGCCGCCGCAGCATTGATTCTGCGGATCGCCTTGCGCCAGCCAGTAGAACCGCGCATCGGAACTGATGCAGGCTTCCGCCAGCCCGTGCTCCGCACAGGTCCGTCGCATCCATACCTGTTTCTGCTTCGCGCCAATGAGCCAGACCTCGCCCGGGCAGTTAACCTGACAAACTGGACATCGGCTCGTTGTTCTCTTCAGGAGCTGCTCGGAGGCTATGCTAATCACCTGAAATCCATCCCTCCAATACTCGCCACGCACCCGGCGACCACGGCGGTTAGCCCAGCGACAATCAGAACCAAAGCAAAAACCACACTAAGCAGGAGACGAACAGCAACGTGCGTTGCGCAGAAGCGGGAGAGCTTCCAGGCACCCACACAGGAGCCGATAACAACTACCAAACCAAGAATGCCGAACACAGGTTCCATACTGTCGGCAGGGAGTAATCACTGATACGTCGCCGGTGCGAGCAGATAAGAGCCGATAACCATGGCCACACACATCGATGCGAGCCCGACCGTAAGCATCACGCGCGCAGCCCGTTTTTAGCGAGCCTGTCTGCAAGTCCACGCAGCGCACGCCAATCCCACATCATGGAACTCGCGACCAGAATGCCGCAAACGGATACCATCCCAGGTGGATACATCGATTGGAGGCGTCTGAAGGGGCAACAGCGTTGCCGTTGATCGACTCTTTCCGCAGCTTAGTATGATTACAATCAAGCGGCGCGTGCCGCACTCGGGGCACTATGGCACCGGAGGAGGTGCCACGGCGCTCTGTGTCACCTTGCCGGTGGCAGCTTCGATCTTCTCGGCGATCTTGGCGTTCTCCTTCTCGAGTGACAGGGCTTTTTTCCAGTAAGTCAAAGCCTCCGCAGCCCGGCCGAGCTTTTGATAAGCGTCGCCGAGATGATCGAAAACAACAGGGTCCTCGGGCTTGATGCTCTCCGCTGCGCGAAGCAGCTCTTTCACCGCTCGTTCCGCATCACCGCTCTTGTAGTAATACCAGCCTAGACTGTCGATGTAAGCGCCGTTGTCCGGATCCAGCTCCAAGGCTTTTTGGATCAGTTTCCCGGCTTCCTCGAGGTTCTCGCCGCGATCGGCCCACATGTAGCCCAAGTAGTTGTACGCCTCGGGGCTTGCTGGTTCGAGCGAGATACTTTGGCGAAGCAACTCAGCAGCACGGTCGGTCAGCCCAGCCTGCTCGGCGGCTGCGCCCCACTGCAGGTAAAAGCTACCCGTAAGCATTTCCTCGTGACTGTTTTCCGCCTCGGCCTTGGCCTCGGCGAAGGCAGTCATTGCTTCGGTGTGTTGCTTTGCCTGGCTGAGCGTCATCGCGAGGCTCAAGGTCACCTGCGGTAGCTCGCGGAACTTCGCCCGCGCCGTCTTCATCGTCTCGACCGCCTTCTCCGTCTTCTTTGCGCGGAGCAGCATCTCCGTCAGCCGAAGATAATTCCGTGGCTCCCGAGCATCGAGGAGCAGCGCATGCTCGTAGTTGGCGATCGCTCGATCGATGTCCCCTTTCTTCTCGTAGAGTTCACCGAGGAACTCGAACGTGTCGTAGCGGAGTGGATTATCCTTCGTGCTCTGTTCAAGCATTGCGATCGCCTCATCGCGCTGTTCAGTGATCTCAAACGCGTTCGCTAGCTTTGCGCGAAGCTTCTCGAGTGGACCAGCGTCCGCTTCCGGACTCAGCTTAAGCGCTGCGAGATAGAATGGAATCGCCTCTTTCACCTGCCGTGAGACGACGAAGTAATCCCCAACCTTGGCGAGCGAAGTCGCTTCCTCTTTCCCAAGCTCGGCTGCTTTGAGAAAAATGGCGTTCATCTTGGCGATGCTCGCCGCCTCGCTGGAGCCGTCTTCCTTCAGGTAAGAGCGAATGTAGGTCTCGCCGAGTTGGAGCCAGAATTTTGCATCCTCGGTCTTCGTCTTGGCGGCGCGTTCGAGCACCTGCTCGGCCTTCTTCGTATCGCCGGCGGCAACGTGCAGCTCGTAGACAGCTAGATGGCTCGCCACCTGTTCAGGAGCGAGCGAGACAGCCTGCTCGGCGTACTTCAGCGCCAGGTCCGGCTTCTTCAGATACTTGCCGTAGAGCTGCGAGAGATAGATCAGCGGCAGCGGCTCCTTCGGGGAGGCCTTGATCGTGTCCTTGAGAATCTGAATTCCTGCCGAGACATCATTCCGCCGAGCCAGCTCGTAAGCGACTTTGACAGAAAGCTCCGCGTAGCTGGGATCGAACTCCAGCGTCTTCCGGTAGCCCTCGAGCGCTTTCTCCGACTCCGCGGCATCCTCGGCAACGAGTGCCTGCGCAAAGGATGCGAGCGCATCGGCTTTGCGATCCTCCGAGGTGGGGAGCGCAAGGTCGGGAGTCGCTGGGACTTCCGAGGGCAGTATATCCGCCCATTCAGGAGCACGCGCTTCAGCCCCGGATGCCTTGGAGGCACCGGCCGAAGGAGTTCGTGTCCTGCCAGATGCGCGAGCCGCCTTTGATGGCTCGGCTTCCGCTGGTACGGGCTCGAAGAGCGGGGCAAAAAGAGCTGCGAGAGTCGCGGTCAGAAAAGCCTGCTGCCATTTGCGGGGTCGTGCAAATCGGAGCGAGCTCATGCCGCGAATCTACCGATCAGCTCTTGTAGCGCAAACGCTTCTTGTGACGGTTTTCCTTCATCCGCTTCCGGCGTTTGTGCTTCGCGATTTTGGCTTTCCGTCTCTTCTTAAGTGAACCCATTAGGTGGCTGGTTTTTCGGTTAGGGGCGGTGAGGAAATCATGGAATGCCCCGCCCGGCAAACGTTATTTGTTAGTAAACGACCTTGTTGAGCGGATACTCGATGATCCCCTCGGCCCCGAGTGCCTTAAGCTGTGGGATGATTTCCCGCACGACGCGCTCGTCGATGATCGTTTCCACGGCCACCCAATCTGACTGCGCGAGGTGGGCGATCGTGGGATTTCGCAGGGCTGGCAAGGCTTTGAGCAGGTCCGCGAGCTTGTTCTCTGGAAGGTTCATCTTCAGGCCCACCTTGTCGCGCGCGGCGTGCGCTCCCTGGAGCAGAAGGATGAGCGTCTCGAGCTTCTGCTTCTTCCATGGATCCTGGTACGCCGCCCGATTGGCGATAATCTGTGGCGACGATTCCATGATCGTTTCCAAAATGCGGAGCTTGTTTGCCCGGAGCGATGAGCCGGTCTCCGTCACGTCGACGATTGCGTCCACGAGATCAGGGACCTTTACCTCCGTGGCGCCCCAGGAAAACTCCACCTCGGCAGTGACGCCATGCTTCGCCAGATAACGGCGCGTCATTTCCACAGCTTCAGTGGCGATCACCTTCCCCTGCAGATCCTTCACTGACCGAATCGAGGAATCCTCCGGCACCGCGATCACCCAGCGCGTCGGCTGATTGCTCGCCTTGGAAAAAGTCATCTCGGCGAGCACCGCCACGTCGGACTCGTTGTTCTCGACCCAGTCCTTGCCGGTCAGGCCGGCGTCGAGGAAGCCGTGCTCCACATATCGCGAGATCTCCTGCGCCCGCAGCAGGCGGATGACCAGCTCGGGATCGTCCACCGCGGGTTTGTAGCTGCGGCTCGCGCCAGAAATATTGAAACCCGCCTTGGCGAAAAGAGCGAAGGTCGGCTCCTGCAGGCTGCCCGAAGGCAGCCCGAGGCGGAGAACGTTTGAGGGCGTATCCATACGAAAAAAGGGAGCCGACGCTAGACGCGGCATCGGCGAACGGGCGAGGAAAATCCCGCCGATGGAAAGGGGCAGCTCCCGCGCGACGCCGACGCCGTGCACGTTCCGAGCGTTCGATGTTCGATGTTCGATGTTCGGAGTTGGACGTTCGGCGTTCGGCGTTTCCTTTTAGGTCCTCTGGCAATGGAGATTGCCATTGCCGCCGGCTCCGTGATTAATCCGCGCAGGTTGTATGTCTGAACGGTCGCTCTCCTCTCCCCTCCCGAAAGATGATGTCGAAGCCATCGACGAGCTGCGGCAAGTCTATGGAAAGCTGAATCAAGAACTCGGCAAGATAATCGTCGGCCAGCACAAGGTCATCGAGCAGTTGACGATTAGCCTTTTTGCCCGCGGACATGCGCTGCTCATGGGCGTGCCGGGTTTGGCGAAAACGCTCCTCATCAGCCGCCTCGCGGAAACGATGTCGCTGAGCTTCAGCCGCATCCAATTCACGCCCGATCTGATGCCGATGGACATCACCGGCACGGATATTTTGCAGGAACTGCCGGGTGGAAAGCGCGCCTTCGAGTTCGCGAAGGGACCGGTCTTCGCAAACATCGTGCTCGCGGATGAAATCAACCGCGCGCCTTCCAAGACGCAGGCGGCGATGCTCGAGGCCATGCAGGAGCATCGCGTCACCGTCGCAGGCCGCACTTACACGCTCGATGCGCCGTTCTTCGTCCTCGCAACGCAGAATCCCATCGAGCAGGAGGGCACGTATCCCCTGCCCGAGGCGCAGCTGGATCGGTTCATGTTCATGATCGGCGTGGACTATCCAAGCCGCGCCGAAGAGATCGCAATCGCGCGGAGCACCACCGGGGCGAGCATCCCGAAGCTCGAGCACGTGCTTAGTGGCGAACGCGTGGTCGCCTTTCAGGATCTCGTGCGCCGCGTCCCTGTGCCGGACCATCTGTATGAATTTGCGGTTGATCTCGCGCGCCGCACCCGGCCCGGCAGCAGCGAAGCGCCGGGTTGGTTGAAGCCGCTGGTGAGCTGGGGCGCCGGACCGCGCGCCGTCCAGTATTTGATCCTCGGTGCGAAAGCGCGGGCGGCGCTCTACGGCAGCTACGTCGTGCGAATGGAAGACATCATCGAGGTTGCAGATCCGGTCCTGCGGCACCGCGTGATGACGACTTTTACCGCGGAGTCCGAAGGGGTGACGAGCCGCGACGTGGCCAAGCGGCTCGTGGAGGAGTTGAGCAAAGCTGCGTAGCTCTCAGGTCGTCCTCGTCCTCCTACTCGAACTTGCCCTCGAATGCCTGCCGCCGCACAGTTCGACCACGAGAAACTGGACGCGTATCAGATTCAGCTGCAGTTCATCCGGTGGACCTCCGCATTTTTCGAGGAACTCCGCGACGCAAAACACCGCCGAATTGCCGAAGTGCTCGATCAGCTCGACCGTGCCAGCCTTTCGGTGCTGCTGAACATCGCGGAGGGAAATGGCCGCCGGGCATCGCAGCAGCGGGTGCGTTTTTTTGATGATGCGCGAGGCTCTGCGACAGAGTGCGCTGCGTGCTTGGACGCGCTGATCGCCAAGGGAGCGGCAGATGTGGCAAGGGTTCTTGACGGCAAAGCTCTTCTGCTCCGCGTGGTCTCGGTTTTGACGAAGTTGATCGAGTGGTTTACCGCGAGTCCGGAGGAGAGGGCGCGATATGGGCGGGTTTCCGAGGACGAGTTCGAGTAGGAGGACGAGGACGACCTGAAGCGATGGCTGCTCCGAACAACCGCAGTTTCCTCGACCCAGCCGTGCTCGCGCGGCTCATGGCACTGCCGCTGAATGCGCGCCAGGCAATGCTCGGCAGCGTCTCCGGCAAACACCGCAGCCCGGTGCGCGGCTCTTCACTTGAGTTTGCCCAGTATCGCAAATACGTCCCTGGCGATGACACGCGCCGACTCGACTGGCGCACTTGGGGACGGAGTGACCGCTTCTATATCAAGGAATTCGAGGCCGATACGAACCTCCGGCTTTGCCTGCTGATCGATACCAGCGGCTCGATGAGCTTCGGCGCGAAAGGCGCGACCCGCTTCGATTACGCGCGCCGCCTCGCCGGCACCCTCGCTTATCTCGCGGCGCAACAAGGCGACGGGGTCGGGCTCTGGAGCCTCGCCGATAAACTGGTCGAACTCCCCGCACGGCGCGGCGCTTCACATCTCGGACTTGTGCTGGACCAAATGGGCCAGATCGAACCCGTCGGCGGAACGACGCTGCTTACGGCTTTGCACGACGCTGCGGAAAAGATCCGACAGCGCGCGCTGGTGGTGATCCTCTCCGACTTCTTCGTCCCGCCAGCTGAGCTGAAAACGGCGATCCAGCATCTGCGGTTTCGCCGGCACGACGTCGCCGCTTTTCACCTGCTCGATCAGCGAGAACTCGACTTCGAGTTCGATCGCCCCGCGCGCTTCGTAGACCTAGAAGGTGGTGAAGCCGTGCTCGCCGATCCGTCGCTCATCGCGCGGAATTATCGCGAAGCCGTGCGCCTTTACCTCGCCGAAATGGACGAACTAGTCCGCACCACCGGCCTCGACTACCATCGCGTGACGATGAACGAGCGCTACGACGACGTGCTCGTGCGCTTTCTCCTCGGGCGGACTCCCAAACGCGGCTCACGGTGACTTTTCTCCAGCCATTCCTGCTCGCCGCCCTCCCGCTCGCTGCGGTGCCGGTGATCATTCACCTCATCCACCTCTACCGTCGGCGGCAGGTGAAATGGGCAGCGATGATGTTCCTCCGCGCGGCGCAGCGGATGAACAAAGGGCTCTCGCGCCTCCGCCAGCTTCTGATTCTCGCGCTCCGCGTGCTCGCCGTGGCGGCACTGATCTTTGTCATCACGCGGCCCTTGGCCGGAGGCTGGCTCGGGCTCACAGGAGGCGCGCCGGATACGCTGCTGATCCTGCTTGATCGTTCCGCGAGCATGGAGCAGCAAAATCCTGCGACCGGTGTGAGCAAACGGCTCGCCGGTCTGCGCAATCTCGCGAAAGCGATCAACGATGCGGTGGGCACACGCTCGCGCCTGGTGCTGATCGATAGCGCGACGGGCAGCGCCCAGCCGATCCAGAAAGCCGATGCATTGCTCGATCTTCCCCAAGCCGGACCTACCGAGACAGCAGCGGACATTCCAGCACTGCTGCAGGGCGCGCTGGATTACATCACCACAAACAAAACCGGCCGCACCGACATCTGGTTACTCAGCGATTTGCAGCAGAGCGATTGGGACGCCGCCGGTGGAAGATGGGAGACGCTCCGCAGCGCCTTCTCCACTCAGCAAGGGGCGCGGTTCCATCTGCTAACGTATCCACAGGTGGCGCCGGACGATCTCGCGGTGACGGTCGAGCGCGTGGTGCGACGTGAGACCGGCGAAAAGGCGGAGCTGCTCTTTGATCTCCGTGTGACTCGGCAGGCCGAGAATCCCCAGCCCGTCGAGGTGCCGGTGCGATTTGTCATCGATGGCGCGGCGACGACGCTCCAGGTGTCGTTGAAAGAGAATCAAGTCGCGCTGCAAGGCCACGCGATCCCGATCGATAAAGCGACCAAGCGGGGCTGGGGCCGCATCGAATTGCCCGCCGATGCAACGTCAGCGAACAACGTCTTTCACTTCGTCTTCGACGAGCCAGCGCCCCTCCGCTCGGTAATCGTCTCGGACGATGCAGCGGAATCCTCGACCCTCCGCGCCGCGCTGTCTGCTCAGGCCAATCCGGGCCGCAGCTACGTCGCCACAGTGCTCAGCCCAAGCCGCGCGGCGGAGATTCCGTGGGAGGAAACGGCGCTCATCATCTGGCAGGCGGCGATCCCAGCCGCTGAGGGTCCGCTCGCGCAGCAGTTGAAAAGCCATGCTGCCGCAGGGCACGCGATTCTTTTTCTCCCGCCAGAGACGCCGACGGAGGCAGATATTTTCGGCCTGGCCTGGGGCGCGTGGGAAGGTGCGGCTACGGACAAACCGCAAGCTGTCGAGTGGTGGCGCAATGACGCCGGCCTGCTCGCGAATACCCGGAACGGCGCGGCGCTGCCGGTCGGCTCGGCGGAGATTTCGCGCCGCTGCACGATCAGTGGCGAAGGCGTGCCGCTTGCGCGTGTGGCGGAGCGGAGTCCCTTGATCGTCCGGGCGGCCTCGGCGCCGCAGGTGCATTTCCTCGGCACGCTGCCGAGCACGGGCTCGAGCCTCGCTCGCGACGGCGTGGTGCTTTTTGCCTTACTGCACCGCGCGCTCGATGATGGCGCGCAGACGCTCGGCAAAGCGCAGCAACGCATCGCGGCGGTGGGCGCACTCGATGGCGACCTCGCCAAATGGCAGCAGGCCGATCAGACAGCCGAAGCAATCTTTTCCGATGCGCTTCAGCTCCGCGCAGGAGTCGTGAAGCAAGGCGATC
>DASVRY010000343.1:0-2740 GCA_036388395.1 Chthoniobacteraceae bacterium | reverse complement strand
GTTGGCTCTCGGAACATGGCGAGATGTAGAGGTGATGGAGGAGTTGATGAACCCTGAACTCAAGACGTTGATAGACCGCTGGCTGGAATGGGATGTGACAGGCACGCAAACAGGCGAGGGCTACAATCGCGCAGCGCCCTCACAACGAGGGCCTGGATCGCCGCAGAAGTTTGTTAAGTTTCTTTCAGAGCTACCTGTCTTCAAGGCTCCAGAGGACGGTTTCCAGCTCGAGTATGAACACTTGCGAACTTACGGTGAGACCTACGGGACGAATCGGGAGGGCGAAGTCTCTGCTAACATGCCCCGACGGGAGGAGCTGTTTCAGCCGCCTCTGATAATCATTCCGCAGGCACCGGGCGATGATACGACGGCACCTAGGGCGTACTTAGCCTCACGCCCGACCGCATTTTCGAAAAGCAATTACGGCTACTCCTGCGCTGGGTTTCCCGAAAGCAACACGCTCGCTGCGCTCATCTACTTGCTGCCGCATTCAACGCTCTTCGCTTACTTCTGCTTAATGACCAGCCGCCGAAGCGGCTTTGACCGGCAAACGTTCAACAAAGAAGAGTTCGATGCGCTGCCATTCCCCGATCTTACAACGCTTCCACCGGCGAAGATTAGGGCCATTCGCAGCCTAGCGCAGCGTCTGCAGCAGGACAGGCAAAAGCCTTGGGGGGAAATAAACGAGTTAATCTTCAGCCTTTATGGACTGGAGGGCGATGCTGTGCAGGTCGCGACGGATACTCTCTTCGCCGCCACGTCGTATCGCAAAGCAGGCCGAGCTGCGCTCGACCGTACGACCGGCCAAACGCGCTCCGGTTTCATTCGGGCGCTCCGCGAGGAGTTGGAGCCGTATTTTGATATCTGTGAGGAACACGCAGCCGTACGCGAAGCGGAGTTCCAACCCGACAGTTGGAGGGAGCCGTGGTTCTTCCTTTCCGTCTCGCGAGAGGTCGAGACCGTGGGGGTAAATGCCAGCTTGATGCGTGAAGCCATGCGGGCGGCGAATGAGCGAGGAACGAGCCGCATCATCGTGGAAGCGCCTGGAAAAGGAGGTCTGCTCCTGGGGCTGCTCAACCAAAGGCGCTGGTGGACGGTTACCCGGGCTCGCCTTTGTGCTCAGCACATTCTCCGCCAACACCTCACGGCGTTCGGTCTTCCTCAGAATGTATGAGCACCGGGCGGACAGCGGGTTTCTTTACCCACGGTGTCACGGCGGATCAGTATCAGCTTCCCCATCCGCTTCTCGGATTACCGGTCATTCTGCTCGTCCGTCGGGTCCTACTGCGAGCACTTGAGTTGCTTCGCGAGCAGGGCTTCCAACTCGCTGCAGCCAGCGAAGACGAAGTTACCGCTGCGATTCGAAGCGTCATCGAGAATAACCTGCGACAGACCGGGAGCATCGCCGGTTTCAACAAGCGCACCTACAACCCCGTTGTTCGCCAAGGCCAATGGTGTAACTACAACGGCGCTGTTCTGACCAAGACGCCGGACCTTTGTTTCAGCTTACGAGACGATGAAGGTCCCTGCAGGCCAGTCATTCCGGAGTTCGATGCATTGTTCATCGAGTGCAAGCCAGTGGATGCCACGCATGCAGTCGGCAGTAAATATTGCGATGACGGTCTGATCCGCTTCGTGCGTGGTGATTACGCTTGGGCGATGCAGGAGGGGATGATGCTCGCTTATGTTCGCGATGGGCGGACGATTGCACGGCACTTGAAGCCTTCCATGTCCGAGCTTCCTCGCATGAGTTCCCTCGGAACAGTTCAATTACCTGAACCGTCGAGTTCTCCGCTGGCGAGCGCCACCTCAGCTACCGAAGCCGTTTACGTTAGTAGGCATCGCAGAGCGTTTCCGTGGCCTTATGGCAAAGGCGACGCAACTGAGATCACGATCTACCATCTCTGGCCTCAGTGCTGCTGAGGGCCGATCGCTGCCAACCGCTTTGCGTCTTCGTAGTTACTCCTTTGCCGGTCACCCGTAGAGCGGGAGGGGCTTGAGGTCGAAGGCGGGGAAGATCGTGGCGAAGTCTTCGGGGCGGGCGCCGTGGCGGAGGAGGACGGGGGCGAGGACGTTGCGGTAGTTGTGCAGGACGGGCAGATCTCCGGGGCCTTCGAGCACGTTGCCGCCGAGGCCCGGCCATTGCGCGTGCACGCTTCCGCCCCGCACTCCTCCGCCCATGACGAACATCACGCTGCCGCGGCCATGATCTGTGCCGAAGGAGGCGTTCTCCCGGACGCGGCGGCCGAACTCGGTCATCACGACCACCGTGGTGGTTGCCATGCGCCTGCCGAGGTCGCGGCGGAAGGCGGCGAGCCCGATGGCAAGGGCGCTGAGCTTCGGTCCGATGAGTGTGCCTTGGGTGAAATGCGAGTCCCACCCTTCGAGGTCGATCGAGGCTGCTTCGAGGCCCACATCCGCTTTGATCAAGCGGGCAATCTGCTGCAGTCCCAGCCCGAACGAAGCGGTGCCGTAATCTGCGCCGCCTGCTGGCGCGATGGGTGATTTGCGCATCGTCTCGAGGCGCTGGAGAGCTTCAAAAGTGTCGCGGGCGGCGCTGCCGAGCCCGCCCTGCTCCTGCGCGTAGAGCCGCTGCAGCTCGGAGGTGAGGTTCGGCGCTGGCGCCACCAGGGCGAAGTCCTCGAGCGACTGCATCACTGTCGCGCTGGGTGCACCAAGGAGCGACTCGGGCAGCGACTTTCCTACTGCGATGCAGGTCAAGGCGCCGGTGCCGCCATTT
>DASVRY010000342.1:0-4618 GCA_036388395.1 Chthoniobacteraceae bacterium | reverse complement strand
CCGGCGATAGCCGGCGAGTTCGACGACGCCGATGTGCGGAGTGAGTGTGGTGAAAGGATATGGCGCCACCTTGGGATGAGCCGCCGAGATGTGGCTCAAAAGGGTCGATTTTCCGGCGTTGGGGTAACCGACCAAGCCGGCGTCCGCGATCTTCCGGAGTTCCAGGTAGAAATTCCCGGCCTCACCCTCCTCACCCTCTGTGTACTGCGTTGGTACGCGATTCTTTGAACTCTTGAAATGCACATTGCCGATGCCGCCTTTGCCGCCTTTGCAGAGGACGAACTCCTGGCCGGGCTCAGTGAGATCAGCGATCAGCTCGAGCTCGGCGGGATCTATTGACTTTTTTGGGCGCTCTTCTTCTTCATCCGGTTCTGGAGCATCCGGTGTCTTGGAGAAATCGACGAAGGTGGAGGTGGAGCCATGCTCGACTTCCGGATCCGACACCGGGTCGGTGTTATCATCCGGCAGCCGATACACGAGAGTGCCAACGGGCACTGGGACGATTTTGTCTGGCGCAGATTTGCCGTAGCACTGCTTGCCCATTCCGTTCTCCCCGCTCTTCGCTTTGATGATCGGCTCGTAGAAGAATGGGGTGAGATTGTCCGTATGAGTATCCGCGCGCAGGATGATGCTGCCGCCGCGCCCACCGTCGCCACCGTCGGGACCGCCTTTCGGCACAAACGATTCGCGGCGGAAGCTGGCACTGCCCCGTCCGCCGTCACCGGCTTTGGCAGATATCTTGATGTGGTCAACGAACATACAAAGATTAGTCGAGCCGCTCTCCGGAACGGTCGAGCTGTTTCTTCGGGAGAATACTCGGCGCCTGCGCCACCCTGGGGGTCGTCCTGAACGGGGTGCTGCTTTGGGCGTGCAGGCAAAGGAGGCCGGTGGAAGGTCCCAAAATCAGCGCTGCAGAATACACCAAGTGCCCGCTTCGCCAGTGCCGTCGGGTTCTTCGACTCCGCTTCGCCGGCTTCCACCTGCGCCGCTCAGGATGACGGCGGGTGGGAGTGCTCTTCCACGGCCTTAAGGGCTAAGGCTTAAGACTGGCTGGGGCAGCACTGGGCACGAGGTTCACCACGCCGGTTGCTCCATTGGAGATGAAGAGACCAGCGGCGCGCTGCTCACCCTGCAGGAAGGCGCCTTTGAAGCTCCGCTTGCCGCCGCCGCTCGTGAAGCTGCCTGAGAAGAGACCGCGCTTTGCATCGATCTTCATCGGATACCCCGCGCCCGAGCTGGTCCGCACCTTGTTTTCAATCGAAAGAGCGATCTGTTGAGGTGGCGGTACGGCCAGGTTGCTGGCGAGGAAGCTGATCGTTCCAAAGCCACCGAGATTCAGCACCGGAGCAACAGAAACGTAAGCGCCGCCGGCAAGCCGTGATTGCATTTCAAAGCCGGACGAATATGTCGCATTCCGCGCGCTGTCGGGCTTCTTCAGCCAATGAAGCGCCCCGCTCAGCGCCCGACGTGGACTCTCTCCCAAAGCGACGCTCCCTGAGATCGCTCCACCGGAGCGATAGGGAGCGGCAAACAGCGGGAAGGTGCCGTCATCAGCGAGCACCGTCGATTGACTGAATCGAACGCCATCCGCCAACGTGCCGACGAGAGTCACGCGCCCGGTGCTTTCAATTTTCATCACTGCGAAGCCTGTGCTGAAGGGCCGCCCGCTGCCGGCGCTGGCTGGCTCCATGAGGAGCGTGTGATCGCCGACAAGTGTAGTCGGCACAGATAGGCTAAAGCCCGAGCGTTGAGCGATGGCGGCATACGTCTCCCCGCCAAAGTTGACGGAACTCCCAAGCGTGCTCGTTCCCGTGGTGACATCCAACGCGAGCGACACGGGAAGCGTCTGACCTTTGCCCGTGGCTGTGACGGTCGCTTTTCCATCGACGCCAAACTGCCCTTTGAAGCTCGCGTTGCCGCGGTTGAGCGCGACCCTCCCCGTGAACGATCCATCTGCAGTCGTGGTCACGGAGATGGCCCCGGCGGGGAGGCTGGATTTGCCCGGCACACTCAAGATCCCCGCGTAGGTCGCAGTCGCTTCGTAGCGAATCGAGAGATTCACATCGCCAATGGCGCCCGCGACGCCATCGACGGCGATCAGGTAAGCCTGACCCTTGGCCGCAGTGAACTGCGCCGCACTGCTCGTCAGGCCGGCGGAGGCATTGTCATTGGCCGTGACCAGCATGAGGCCCCACTCTTGCTCCTGATACACCGCGAGAACTGTATCGAAGGTGCTCCCGACTGTGCTGATGCGCACCGGTCCCGCGAGCGGCGCGGTCCACCTCCACCAAAGTGATTTTGCGGGGGCGTTGCCGCTGTGCGCCGGCTCGCTTTCCTCGGCGGTCGCGTCGCTGTTGTTGTCGGTAATCGTCACGCTCGCTCCTCTGAGTTCTCCAGGGGAGGTGAAGGTGTCGCTTCCGACGAGCATCTGAGGATCGGCGGGAGCGATGTTGATCTGGAACGCGAGCGTCCCGATCCCATTGCGATTGTTTGCCGTCGCGGTGATCTCATAGGTGCCCGCGACAACAGGAACGCCCGAGATTACGCCGGTCGCGCCGTCGAGCCGCAGTCCCACCGGCAGGCCGCTGACGCTAAAGCCCAATGGATTGCTGCTGGCCGAGAGCCAGAGGGAAAATGGCACGCCTACTTCGCCCTCTGGGCTTCTTTCAAAGGTCAGCACGGGGACCGAAGCGCCTATGGCGATGAGCAGGGTACGCGTGCCCGTGCCGTCGGCATTTGTCGCGCTGAGGGTAACCTGGAAAGTTCCTTTCACCGTCGGGGTGCCGGTGATCAGCCCGGTGTCTGGGTCGAGCTGCAGGCCTGGGGGGAGCCCGATCGCGCCGAAGCTCGTCGGATTCAGAGTAGCCGTGATCTGGTAGTTGAAGGGTGTTGCGAGCTGCGCCTGGGTAGTCTGCACGCTGGTAATTGCCGGCACCGGCGGCACGACATCGATGATCAGGGTGATGCTGCCGGTACCGTTTACATTGGAGGCATTAAGCGTCACCTCGGAGCGGCCCAAGGCTTCCGGAGTCCCGGTGATCCGGCCACTGCTGGTATTCAACACCAGGCCTACGGGAAGGCCCGAAGCCGAGTACCCAGTGGGGCTGTTCGTCGCAACCGTCTGGTAGTTGAAAGGCTGCTCCACCGTGGCGGAAACCTGTCCGGCACTGGTGATCACCGGAATCGTGGTCGACCCTGTGGAAACCCGGTCGAGCCACGCGGAATCATCCCCCGCGCTGACTGAGCTGTCTTTCCGATAGCGCCACTTCAAAGTATGGGTCCCTTCGGGAATGGAGAAAGTGCGTTGCACCCAGCCCGTAATTCCGCTGAGCGTGCTCTGCACCGTTTCATCAATGAGGAAGGCGAGCACATCGAAATCCTGCTCGCTGCTCACACGCCAGCTGAACCGGATGACGGTAGGGCCGGTAATTTGCGTCACGAGCGTGCTCTCTTCGGAGTGCGCGATTCGCCCACTTTGCGCCGCGTCGACTCCGTCATGGGCGACTGCATTCTGCCCAAACCACGGCGTGTCCCCGCCCGTTGTCCACGCCGCTGTGGTGCTATCAACCGCCTGAGCGATCGAGATGAGCGACGGTTCTACGAAGAAGACCACTTCCTTCGTCCCGGTCCCTGCGTCATTAGCAGCCGTGAGCGTGATGTTGTAAGTCCCTTCACGCGCCGGAACGCCCGTGATGACGCCAGTGACGGTGTTTACGGTCAGCCCGGGCGGTAGGTCGCCGGTGACTCCATAAACTGTCGGTTCATTGGTAGCGTTGATCCGGAAATCCACGGCATTGCCCACGCGCCCGGTGGCATTGCGGGAGTTGGTCACCACAGGCACGACGGCGGTGGTGACGATCACTGTATCGACCCAGCCTTTATCTGCGCCAAACGATGCCCCGGCGTCCTTCACGTAGTTCCAGCGAAGCGTGTGTGATCCTGCCGGAACGAGGAAGCTTTCCTGCCGCCAATCCGTCTCACCGCTAATCGCCGTCTGCTCCACGCCATCGATGGTAAAACGGAGAAAATCAAAGCCGGCTTCGGAGTCGACCTTCCATCGGAAGGTGACGGTGGACGGGCCTTGAGCCGTCGTCTCGATCCACGTCTGCTGCGCATCTGCAATGTCAGCGCTCTGGGCTGCGTCAGCGATGTCGTAGGTGGTGGCGATCTGGCCAAACCACGGCCCATCTCCACCGGTGGACCACATCAGGCCCGGTGCGTCGACCGCGTCAGCGATCGCCACGACGGCGGCTGCGACAGAGATCCGCAGGGCGGCCGTCCCGGTTCCAATTTGGCTGATCGCCTTCATGGTGATGTTGAAGTTCCCGGGGGAGGTCGGTGTTCCCGAGATCACACCCGTCGCGGAATCGAGGCCCAGCCCCGCTGGAAGTGCTCCGACCACTGCGTAGCTTGTGGGTGAGTTCTCAGCAGCGATCAAGTAGGTGAATGGCACGCCGACCTGCGAAGCCACAGCCGGGCTGCTGGTGATGACGGGCTTCTGCAGAGGCCCCAAAGTCACAGTGTCGACCCACCCACGGTCCTGGCCTTCCGCCGCCTGCGCGTCCTTTCGATAGATCCACCGTAGCGTGTGCGAGCCACTCGGAACGACGAAGCTGCG
>DASVRY010000341.1:0-2488 GCA_036388395.1 Chthoniobacteraceae bacterium | reverse complement strand
CGCGGATTGCACTGAAAGGAGAACCTTTCGAAAGGTGCCCGCGTTTGCTCCGAGTTCGGCGAAATCGCGCTGACTCTCATCCGTAGAAACACGAAGCCCGGACCGGCGGCGATCTGGCAGATCGTTGAGGATCTTTGGCTGGAGGAGCTTTTCGACCCTGATCTGACGCACGATGAAGCCGACCGCGACGGCGATCAGAAAGCCAATCCCGAGCCGCAGCGAAGTCATGAGCCACGGGTTCTGTCCCTTGAATGCGGCAAAGGTGCTCAGCGCCACAATTGGGCTGACGATTGGCGCGCCCAGCATGTAGGCGACCGCACACGAGACGGGCAGCCCCTTTTTGATGAAGCGCCGGATGACGACGACGCTTCCGCACTCGCACATCGGCAGGACGAGCCCGAGCAAGCCGCCCGCGAAGATGGAAGCGCCGGTGTTTTTCGGCAACCAGCGAGCCATCCGCTCCGCCGGCACGAAGACGTCGACGAGCCCGGCAATCAGTGAGCCGAGGAGCAGAAACGGCAGCCCTTCGAACAGCACGCTGAGGAAGGAGAACGCGAAATCTTGAAACTGAAAGTTGAACCAGGACATGCGGAAGCGCCGTTAGAGTGCAGCGAGTGGTGCGGTGTTCAAGATGCGGGCGAAAAATCGAGCCGCGACACTGCCCCGGGGGGAGCGTGGTTGCAAGTGCGGCGGGTGCCTTCCGCATCGTCCTCCTGCTCGTCCTCGGAAGATTTGGAGAACATCCGACCTTCAACTTCCAACATCCGACATCGAAGTAGGAAGATGGCCGATGCGAGCGCCTCCGCAATCAGGCGGCGGGCGCCTGCACCCTTCGCCATTCGGCAATGATCTCGCGAATCCGGCGCGCTCCTTCCAAAACACGCGGACCGGGCTGCAAAAGCAAATCCGAGGATATTTCGAAGAGCTGCTCATCGCGCACCGCCGCGACCCGTTCGAAGCCACTCCGGCTGCGAACGCGATCGAAGTCGACCTCCGCCCCGCACCAGCTCGCGATGATAATCTGTGGGTTCGCCGCCACCACTTCCGGCAGTTCCACGAGGCGATCACGAGCCGCGGGATCCCGCCGTTCCGCGAAAACATCGATTCCACCGACGAGTTCGATCAATTCGCCCACCCAGCCGATCCCCGTGACGAATCGGCTGCGGCCATTCTTCGAAAAAGACGCGGGGCCGCGGCTCCTCGGCCTGATGAAGTTCCATCAGGCCTCGCTCGAAAGCGCCTGCGAGTTGTTCAGCCGGTTCCGGCAGACCGATCACTCCCCCGATCATTTTGATCGTCGCAGAGATCTGCGCGAGCGTGCGCTGATTGGTCGCCAACACCGTGGCTCCAGCCCGAATCAGCTCCTGAGCAATCTCCGCCTGCACATCGGAGAAGGTGATCACAAGATCCGGCGCGCAGGCCATGACCTCGGCAGCGTCCACGCGTTTGAACCCACCGACGCACGGACGCGGCTCGAGCCCGCGTTGATCGGCGAACGAACTCACGGCGACGACACGACTCCACGCGCCCAGCCGGGCGCAAACGTCCGCAGCTTCCGCGCTGAGGCAAACAATCCGCTGCGGACCGGCGACGGCCACTAATGATCGAGCCGCTCGCCTAAGCGGCGTTGTAAGAGCTCTCCACGCGCTTCGCCACGTCCATGTAGCCGTAGTCGACTTCGTAGATCTCTTTCATGCAGTCGAGCGACTCATCGCGCTTGCCCATGCGCTCGTAAACGAGGCCGAGCTTGTAGAGAATTTCCTTCTTCGTGATGTCCATGGCGATGATCTCGCTGGCGGCGTCTTTGAATTGCTTCACCGCGAGATCGAGCATCCCCTTCTCCGTGTAGCACTGGCCGAGCAGGTTCATCGCCTTGAGGCGCGCGTTTGGATTTCGGCGCGCCTGCTGGAGCTCGGCGATCGCTTCGGTGTATTGTCCCGCGTGGACGAGCTGCTCGCCGAGTTCGTAGCGGAGCTGGAGATCGGTGGGATTCCGCTCGACGCGCTTTTTCGCTTCGGAGATGAGCAGCTCAGCCTGCTGCGCCTTCAGCGCGGCCAGATCTTCCCCGGCTTTCACGGCGTCGTCCGGTGATTGCTCCGCGTAAGCCTCGAGCCAATCTTCGAGCGCCTTGATGCTGTTCTCGAGCTGCTTCATCTGTAGCTCGGAAAGCTTGCGGGCCACGGCCGGATCGGTCCCTTTCAGAACGTCGTTCGTGTGCTGGAAGTAGTAGATCGCCGCGCTCATGCTCTCCGCGTCGTTTTCGATCATGTAACGATCTTCGTAGAGCTTGGCCATCCGACGAGAGATGTCGGCGTTATCCTGATTCTGCTCCCACTGCGGGTAGAGTTCCCCGAGCTGCGTATCGATCATCTCGGTGCTCTTCACCACGCGATTCTTCTGCTCGAGCAAGACGGCTTCGTCCTTGTTCTTAATCAGCGACCGGTAATCCAGCTTGCCATCCGAAGAGGCGACTTGCTCCCAGCCGCCG
>DASVRY010000340.1:0-1500 GCA_036388395.1 Chthoniobacteraceae bacterium | reverse complement strand
ACCCTGATTCTGTGGAGAAGGCGCTGCACTCGGAGACTCGTCCCGTGGTGCTCATCGTCGGCGGCAAAGACAAAGGGTTCGAATACGAGATGCTCACTGAACTGGTCGCGACGAAGTGTCGTGCCGCGGTTACGATCGGCGAGATGTCGGACCGCATCGAGGCCATCTGGAAAGACCGCGTGCCGGTCGAGAACGCCGGTCGATCTTTGGAGAAAGCGGTGGAGCTCGCTGCTGGCCTCGCGCAGTCGGGCGACGTCGTGCTCTTCAGCCCCGGCACCTCCTCCTTCGACATGTTCAAAAATTATGCCGACCGCGGAAATCAATTCCGCGCGCTCGTCCAAGCTTTACCCGCCTAGCCAATGAAGATCCCGAAATTTTTCCCGGTCAAACCCAAGAAGAAGCTCCAGGCCGCCACGCGTGCGGCCGCTCGCCCGATCGAGAGCTACGACGACGAGCCGCAGACAAAGCTCTCGAGCGCATTCATCGTGGTGCTGATCCTGCATGTCGTAGCTGTCGGCGGAATATACGCCTTTAATAGCATCAAGGCGCATCGCCGTGCGAAGGAGCCGATTGTCGCTGTGCCGACACCACCTGCGGTGAAGTCGTTGCCGCCGGCGGCGGTGCCCGAGCTCGACACGCCGCTCCCCACGCAGCCCGCGGCGAAAGCTGCGCCGGAGCAAGCGATGCTTTTTAATGGCGGTAGAATTCACCGGGTGAAATCCGGCGAGAACCTCACGAAGATCGCAGCACAACACTCGGTTACAGTGGCCGAGCTGGCAGAGGTGAATGGGCTCAAGGCGTCGTCGATGCTGCGTCCGGATCAAAGCCTGAACATCCCACCGGCCGCTCGCCCTGAGGTGAAGAAGCATGAGCCGCCCGCGCCTAAGGTTGCGGCTATCGAGCAGAAGACGCCGACGGCGAAGACTTACGTGGTGATGAAGGGCGACAACCCGGTTGGCATCGCCCGCAAGCTCAACGTAAACTACGACGAGCTGATGAAGCTGAACAAAATCTCGGACCCGAAAAAGCTGAAGCCGGGGCAACCGCTGAAGATTCCAGCGCCGAAGAAGGCGGACTGATTCCGTGCATCGCAAAAGCGTTTACTTCCTCGTCGTAGCTGTCGCGGCCCTGATCGTGATCGGCTGCGTCATGCTCTTTAGCACGAGCGCTTTTGCCCAGGATACGCAGGGAAATCCGAATTTTTACATCAAGCGCCAGTTCATGTGGCTGGCGCTTGGCTTTGTCGCCTGCGTCGTAGCGGCGAACGTCGATTACCACTTCTGGCAGCGGACCTGGTATATCTGGTTTGGGCTTGCGATTGTCCTGCTGGCCCTATGTTTCGTGCCGCCGATTGGCGCGCGGATCAATGGCTCGGCGCGCTGGATCCGGGCGGGTGGCGTTACCTTCCAGCCGTCAGAGTTGGGTAAGCTTGCGGCGATCACCATGCTTGCGTGGTGGTTTTCGCGTGAGGAAACGGATGCGCGTAGCTTCCTGAAAGGC
>DASVRY010000339.1:0-1547 GCA_036388395.1 Chthoniobacteraceae bacterium | reverse complement strand
CCGACAAGGGCAGCCGGCTCGTCGCGATAAGGCAGAGCTTCAGCGTAGGAGCTCGGCCCGAGTCAAACACTGCCGCACTCGATTTCTGGCTCTTCACGCGACTGTCGATTCTTTCCAAGGAACGTCTGGCAGCCAAGGAAGAGTGGTGCCGCTCACTAGTCGATATCGCCCAGCATATCTGGGAGTCGGCTGCAGCTCCCGGTGATCTCAAGCCCGCCTTGGCCGCGCTTAATGAGATAAAACATCTCGAGCCGTCGAGTTGGGGAATGCTCGCACAGAATGGCCCTTCTTCCGGAGGTTGGATGCTTCACGAGCAACCCATCCCGGTACCCTTGGGTGAAGCCTTTTACCTGTGGATGGTGATGAGCGCTCCCGAACCGCTGCTTTTACCTGATCCAGCAGTAGCGCCTGCCAAAGCTCTGGTCGCATGGGAACGATGGGCGATGTTTCGAGAGGAGCAGCGCCGTCAGCCGCGGCCATGGGTCATTCTCGGGCCAAGGCAGGCGTCACTGATCGAAAGCGGAAGGTTCGATCGCGCCTTCCGCCTCTATCAAGGACGGTTGGTCGCGGCAGCAGTCGAAACTTGGAAACAGCTCAACCAGCTGATCGTGAGCAAAGCCCCCGTGGCCGTCTTCGAAGCAAGCCTGGAGGGCGCCCGGATTTTCGCACTCGCAGATGCGCCCCGCGGTGCTCCCGTGCGACGACCGCCGGGTCTGAATGGGAGTGGTATCGGTGGCTTTCCCGGGCGCAGTGATCCTTTCAATCGTCAGCCCGTCCCAAGGCCAGCGGGGCTCTCTCACGGACCGCTCACGGCATACGACAAATGGCTGGCGTGGCTGCGGGCCGAGGAGAGCGGAGATTCGCAAACTCTTGCACGCGCACGAAGCGAGTTGCTCCCTGTGCTCGCGCGTCTGCCATCTGCAGCATTAATCCATGTACGGCTGCCGCCGCCTCAGCCGCAACCGCAAGAACAGGAAACGCTCCGGTTTCTCGCGGCAGCCGGTCATACAGCGATCGACCGGCTGACTAGTACGCTACTACACCTGGCAAAAAAACGCGACGGCTCGGAAGTCGAGGCGATCGTCGAACTAGCCAGGAACTGGCAGGAGTGGAGTTCCAATCCCGGAGCGCAGCCTTCCGCGCGCCAACCGCAAAGTAATGCAGGATGGCTGGCAGTCGCTCAGATCCCGGGTAGCGGCACTGTCTTTGCCTTGCGCGAAGCCGCCTCCAGGGAACTCTTTGAGAAAACCATTGGCGGGGCGGTGCCAGTAGAAGCAAACGCATTGGGTTCAGTGCTGGAGGCGGTGTTTGAACAGCAGCTCACTGCACGGGCGTGGCCAAGGGCCGAGCACTTGCTGAGCTTGGCGGAATTGAGCGGAACACCGGTGGCTGCAGGAATCCCGCAGTCCCGCCGCTTGATCGAGTTTCTGCGTATTGCAACAGCGCCCGACGGCGTCGCTTCCTCCACAGAGGCGCGAGACGCCTGCATCAGCATTCTTGCCAAAAGCGAAAGTCGAGCAGCTGTCGGCATCGCTGCCGCCAGGCTG
>DASVRY010000338.1:0-4266 GCA_036388395.1 Chthoniobacteraceae bacterium | reverse complement strand
AGCAGCTTTGCCGATCCGGTGGCCGAAGCTATGACGCCTGACTTGTTCACAATGCGGATACTAATCGCGTGGGTCGGGCAGGCTTGAACGCAGGCGGGCGCTTCGTCCGCAGCAAGCCGGCTGTGGCACATGTCGCACTTTCGGACGATGCCGCGCGTTGCGGAGTATTTCGGAACATCGTAAGGACACTTCAGCACACAGTATTGGCAGCCAATACATTGGTCATCGAGGTGCCGCACAATGCCGGTGTCTTCATCCTTTTCGTATGCAAGCACCGGGCAGCCCTCGAGGCAGGCGGGTTCGATGCAGTGATGACACGCCGTGGTGACAGTTTGCAGGTAGGGCTCGTCTGCCGTGCCGCCATGGAGTGAACCGACATTTCGCCAGATCTCGTCTTCCTCCAGACCGTTCAAGGAGTGGCAGGCACTCACACATGCTTTGCATCCCGTGCAGGCATCCAGATCCACTGCGAACGCGTATTGCTCGCCGCTCTCCGGCTTCCGGATGGGGATCAAGTCACGATAGAATTTGGCGTGGGCAGGAAGAACATCAGCGGAGTGCCGGCGGGAAAAGCGCTCCACGGCGGTGAGCTGTTGCTGCTCAGCGAGAAGGTCGTCGATGATGGTCGTAACGACCGGAGGGGCGACACCGTTCCCCTGCGTTCCGCCTGGGCTGGGCGCGTGGGCTAGCATCTGTTCAAGCCTCACCGGAGAAGAGCGTCTGAAGCGCGTTCAGATCGTGGCGGGTGGTGAACTGTTGAAAGGTTTCCCCGACGACACGGTGCCGCAGGTAAGCGCGAAGCATCCTTTCGAGAGTTGTGTTTAGCTCGTCAAATGGGAGCCCTGTGAAGACCTGCCTGCCGATCGCCTGATTCGCTCCGAAGCCGCCCCCCACGAAGACGTGATAGGCTTCGAGACTCTCCCCGGAGACCTTGGTTTTCGTGCCGAGTAGGCCGATGTCGCCCATGTAGTGCTGCGCGCATGAGTTGGGGCACCCGGTTAGATGGATGTTGATCGGCTGATCCAGCTTGATCTTCTTCTCGAGGTAATCGGCCAGCGCCAGCGCATGACCTTTTGTGTCCGACTGGGCGAATTTGCAATAGGCATTGCCGGTGCACGCGATTACCCCGCCGCGGAGCATTGTTTGCTCCGTGCTAAATCCCAATTTGCCCAGCGCCTTCTTCACCGTGGCCACATAGGCATCTGGGATGTTCGGGATGATCAGGTTCTGCCAGACGGTCAGCCGCACCTCCCCGGAGCCGTAAAGATCAGCAATCTCCGCCAGCCGGAGCATTTGCTTGGGCGTGATTTGACCGACCGGCATTGCCAGGCCGATATAGTTAAGGCCGGATTGCTTCTGCGCATAGACGCCGATGTGCGTGTGTCCCGGAGGCGGCTCGGTGGCCGCTATTGGTAGGCTCTGTTCGGCGCGCTTTAGCTCGTAGCCGAGAAGCTTCTCCGTTTCTGACAAATATTTCTCCAAGGTCCAAGTCTCGAGGAGGTGCTTAAGACGTGCCTTCTTGCGATCAGAACGGTTGCCGTTGGCGATAAAGACACGGACCAGTGCCACGATTACTTTATTGAGTTCGGCCGGTCTCACAAGAACCCCAAGGTCGCTCGCGAAAGCCTTGTGCCCCGTGGCTCCTCCGATTGCGATTCGGAAGAATACCTCCTCCCCGATCTTCACCGCGCGGGCTCCGATGTCGTTCGTATCCTCGACCGTGCCGATCAATCCGCCGCCATCGTAGGCGATATTGAATTTCCGCGGCAGGTCATAGAAGGAGCGATCGTTGATGATGACCTGCGCCAGCTCATGGCAGAGCGGCAGCACGTCGATCAACTCATGCGGATCAATACCTGCGGTGGGATTAGCCGTGATATTGCGGATATTATCCGCCCCGGCGCCTCGGGTGTGCAGCCCGACTGATTGGATTCGCCGCAGAACCTCAGGGGCATCCTTCGGCGCAATGAGACGGATCTGGAAGTTAGCACGCGTGGTGATCTGGACATAGCCAGTCGTCAGCTCCCGCGCGACATTCGCGATCTCGCGCAATTGAAAGGTGCGGAGCTGACCGCCTGGAATCCGCAGCCGTGCCATGAAGGCTTCCTTGTTCGGCGTGAGGAAGAACAGGCCGTTCCATTTGAAGCGAAAGATCTCCTCCTTCTCGGGCGTCTTGTTCGTCGCGGCGTGCTCGATTAGCTGCGGGTAGGCATCCAGCGGGTGCAGTTCGCGCTTGACCCGCTCCTCGAAGATCAGATCGTCGAGCGAGACTTGCTGGGGCACGCATGGGCTCGGCTCCACATCGGAAAACCGCTGACCGCGCGCCGAGATACCGGCGAAGAAACCACTGAGGTAGCGAGTCTGATCAGGCGTGAGCGCCTGGCCGTCGATCGTCTTGATAGGCAATGAAGTGCTCATGGAATGGTCAAAGCGCCTTTCGTGGAGTCAGGAGATCAATAGACATCTCGTTGGTAGCGTTTCTCCGCTTTTAGCTTTTGCACATAGGCAGCGGCATTCTCCACGCTCAGACCCCCGCCGTTTTCACATGCGGTATGCAGCGCCGTATCAACGTCTTTGGCCATGCGGCTGGCATCGCCGCACACGTAGAAGTGCGCCCCTTCCTCCAGCCACTGCCACAGCTCTCCGGCCGCTGCGAGCATGCGATGCTGCACATAGATTTTCTCCTCCTGATCGCGCGAGAAGGCGAGGTCGAGGCGGCTGAGATGCCCATCATGGCGCATCCCTTCCAACTCCTCCTCATATAGATAGTCCGTCGCGCGCCGCTGGTCGCCGAAGAATAACCAGTTGCGGCCTTTGGCGCCGACGGCCCTCCGTTCATGGAGAAAGGCGCGAAACGGCGCGATGCCAGTGCCTGGACCGACCATGATGACGGGCGTTTCCGGATTCTGCGGAAGCCGGAAGCTATGTGACGTCTGGACGAAAACCGGCAGCGGCATGGCGGAATCACAACGCTCAGCGAGGAAGGTCGAACAGATGCCTTTGCGGCGGCGGCCATGGCTG
The DNA here is from genome assembly GCA_036388395.1 of Chthoniobacteraceae bacterium. GTDB lineage: Bacteria > Verrucomicrobiota > Verrucomicrobiia > Chthoniobacterales > Chthoniobacteraceae > DASVRY01. Next base: position 1,245 of record DASVRY010000338.1, on the reverse strand, counting down.
TCGTAGCGCACGGTGCCGACGGTGAGGTGGACCTGGTCCGGGAAGGCCTTGAGGCTCGACGAGATCGAGTAGAGACGTGGCTGCAACTTCCGCAGGAGCGTTACGAATTCCGCGGGCGGGAGCGGGGAACGCAATCCATGCAGAACGTCTATGACTTCGCGTCCTTGCAGGTATTGCTTCAGCTCCGAGCTTTTCCCCGGATTGAGTAGTGTTCCCAGCAACTCATCGGTCGAGCGTCCGGCGGCAGCGGCGAGAAGCTCATTCGAGGGACGGCAGATATCGTAGATCTGCGTTAAGGCGAGGCGCAGCGATGTCTCGGTCCCGTCGGCGCTCACGACGGCTTCCTCCCCATCGCACCCGAGAGCCGCGATGATCTCGGAGACGAGTTCCGGACAGTTCGAGGGAATCACACCCAGCGCATCGCCGGTTTCATACGAGAGCACCGAAGAATCCAGCGCGATTTCGTAGTGCCGGACCTCCTTAGCGGAACCGGGGGCATTCAGCAGTCGATTGACGAGCAACCGTGCTGGGAAGGGGCGTTTGCGGGAGTAGCCACTCGGCTCGACGGTCGCTTCGGCAACAACACTGAATGCAGAATCTCCGGCAGTGATTGCGAGGGGATTCGTCAGCGCCTCGTTGGACTGCAAGGAGGTCAGAACCCCCTCGGTCCAAGCCGTGGCCGTTGCGTCGTGCTCGACGTCGCAATCCGCCCGAGCATGGACCCGCTGTGCGCCGAGTTCCTCCAACCGCTGATCGCACAGCTTCCCAAATTGGCAGAACGCCTCATAGTTAGAGTCGCCCAAGGCGAGCACTGAATAGCGGAGTCGCTCGAGCTTCGGCGCATTGTCACCACTTAGATAAGCCCAGAATCCGCTTGCGTTGTCCGGGGGCTCGCCATCTCCGTAGGTGCTTGTGATCACCAGGAGGTTTTCCTCCTTTGTCCAATCGAGTTGCGCGAATTGATCCAGTCCATGCACCCTCGGAATGAACGAACGTTTTTTCGCAGCGGTGCTAATTTTTCTCGCGAGGGCTTCGGACGTTCCCGTCTGGCTCCCATAGAGAATCAGCAGCGGCTGCGCGGGTTCGGGAGCAGGCAGAGATGGCCCGGGCGATTGCTTGCTCGCGTCGGAGTAGAGTCCAGCCAGATAGCCATTGAGCCAGAGGCGTTGCTCCGCCGTGAATGGCGCGTTTTCAGGAATGAAGGGGAGTGTCTGCATGTAAAATCTGCGGCCCCGCACCCAGGCG
>DASVRY010000337.1:0-1963 GCA_036388395.1 Chthoniobacteraceae bacterium | reverse complement strand
AAGTGCCGCGAGTTCACGGCTGCGCGAATCATAGAGACGGCGCTGCTGCTCGATCACATCGAAGCTCGAGATCTGGCCTTCTTCGAGCCGTCGATAGGCGATGCGCACCGCTTCTTCATTCAAGGCGCTGGTGTTCCGAGCGGTGTCCAGCCGCTGGCGGTTCGTCTCGATCCGGCTGATCACCGTGTCGACGTCCACGCCGACAGTGAGTTCGATCTGCTTGATCCGAAGAATCGCCTGCTCCTTCTGCGCTTTAGCGATGTCAATATTTGCGCGGCCTTGCACGTTGCCGAGCGGCACTCGCAAATTCACACCCACCGTCCACTCAGGCGTCTGCCCTTGCAGCGCCTGATCGAAACTCCGTCCGAAGCTGTTGCTCAACCCATTCAGGCTGTAGGTGGCGACGAGATCGAGCTGCGGCAGCGCCTGATTGCGGGCATAGCGCAAACGAATGTCCTGGGCCTCGGCCTCAAGCACCGCCTGCTGATAGTCGTAGCGACGAGCAAAAGCGTCCGCGAGGAAAGCCGAGCGGTCTATCTTTGGAACGGGCAGCGCCGGGGATTCTGCGGGCACAAAAATGCGTGGATCATCCCGGCGGAATTCATCTAAGACGAGCCGCTTGAGCGCGAACTGGCGCTCCATGAAAAAATTCTTCGAGGTAAGGAGCTTCTCCTGATCGAGCGAAACCTGGGCGCGCGCTTGCTGCACGTCGAACGGAGACATAAACCCAAGCTCGAGGCGCCGCTGATTCTGCTGCACGAGCTTGGTATCCGCGGCGATCGCATCTTCGCCCACCTTCAGATCGGCGATACCAAAGAGCATGTCGTAATAGGTCGCCATGACCGACTGCACCCCGGTCATCACGCGTTGCCGCCAGGTGAGCACGGCAATCTTCTGCTCGACGCGCGCGATTCGGAGCGGGGCGAGATTTGCCGCTGGTCCAAAGTCCTTCAGCAATGGCTGCACGACCTGAATCCCGACGGAAGTCTGATAATCCGGCAGGATCTCCCGCTGATCGCCTGAGAATGTATTCCGCAGACGATTCGCCTCCGCGAAGAAGCCGTAGCGCATGCCCCAGGGCGTCCGACCGATGATGTTCGACGAACTTCGCCGGTTCTGCTGATCGAAGATGATGTCCGAAGTCTCCGAACGGATATCGTTGCGAGTGAGGGGCGGCAGACCTTGCTGTCCGCGAAGGGTGTTGTTCAGCTCCTGCTGGGCCAGGATGCTCCGCTCCTGCTGAATGCCCTGGCTGCTGCTGAAGATGTTCGAATTCTCCGCCCGCCGCGTCGATTCGCTGCCGAGATTCAGGCTAAACGTCGGGTCGAACGCGCCGGCTTCAAACCGCACGCGCGAGCGCTGAATCCGCACGCCAATGCGGTCAAATCGCGCCTCGAGATTGTTTTCGAGCGACATCGTGATCGCCTGCGTGAGCGTGATCCGCTCGACCGGGGCACCCGGAAAAAGGTGCGTACGGGTTTCTTGTCCCTGACCGGCACGCGTGACGGCTGGCGTGAAAACAAGGAGGACGGCAGAGGCGAACGCACGCCAGCGAGGGTTCAGCATCGGTCGGAGTTAAAAGCGGAAGTCGAGGCTGATCAGATCGCGCACGGTCTGCAACACCAATTGGCCCCATGGCCGGCGGCCGGCATGAATCTTCCCGCGTCCGGTCATCCCTGGGCGGAGCAGACCCGCAGAGTTGTCGACCTGCACGACCGCTTCGTAAGTGCGTTCGATCGGCACCTCGCGGCCTTTGTTATCTGTATATGTCGGCACGTCGCCGCTTCGGCTCGCCGAGAAAGCCTTCGGGATCTCATCGCCGTAGAACATCACCGGATCCTCCGCCACCACGCCTTCAAACTGCTCCGCAGGATAGGCGTTCACCTTGATCACCACGCGCTGGCCCTTCTTCACGTGGCGCACCTGCTTCTCACTCAGCGGGATCTTGATCCGCATTGGGTCG
>DASVRY010000336.1:0-9309 GCA_036388395.1 Chthoniobacteraceae bacterium | reverse complement strand
AGACGAGTGCGCTCCCCGGATGTTTTCTGCGGCGCGCACCCGGGTCTCGGTGCTCAGCGATGTCGCTTGAGCACCGCAAACTCTTCCGCGAGCGCCGCGCGGTCTAGCTCCTGATACCGCGCCGGCAGATACCGCCGATCTGAACACGCCAGCACCGCAGCGAGTTCCTGGAGCCGGAGCAGACTCGCATCCAGCGGATCAATGAAGGAGTGCACCGCCTGCTCCAGATCCGCGAGCTGCACATCGTCGTCGTGCCCGGCGAGCACGGCCGCTTCTTTCGCGCGGATGAGGATCGATTCCACATCGCTCCCCGTCAGCGGCCGTTTGCCTAGCTGCTCACGGATGAACGGGAGCAACGAATCGCTGATCGTAATCTTCTTCACCTTCGCCACCACCTCGAAGAGCCGCATCACATCGTCCGGTCCCTGCGCCGCAAAAAGTGGCAACGCGAGCCCGAAGCGGCCCTGCCGTTTCATATCGATCGCGAGCAGATCTGGCCTCGAGGTCATCGCCACCCAGAGTTCGCGACCACGGAGTGATGAATCGCCAAGGTGCGCCGCAAACGCCGCAAAGACCCGTCCCGAGACACCGCTATCGCCATCCGCCGCGCGTGATCCGAAAACCGCGTCCGCCTCATCAACCACTACAATCACCGGACCGAGTGCGCGGACTGTGATCAGGATACGCATCTGCTGGCGCTCCGTGTCGCCCACCCATTTGCTGCGAAATTCACCGAGTTCCATCACCGGCAACCCGCATTCGCTCGCGAAGCAATCGATAAGGAACGATTTCCCAACGCCGACGCGTCCGGGCACAAGAACTCCGCGCTCCAACACGTCGGTTTTGCCATTGCGGATCAGCCAAGCGAGATCGCGCAGCTTTTGTTTCGCAGCCTCGTGCGTCGCGACGAGATCCAGCGACACTCCGGGCTTCGGATCTTTGAAGCGCACCAACCCCTGACAATACTCCTCGATCAGCCGCTTCTTCGCGGCCGTGACATGCTCGCTGGTGACCCTTCGCCCATTCCGCAGCGCCTCGGCGAGGAGCTGGCGAATGCGCAATAAGTTCAAGCCCGCGGTGCGCTGCACGAGCTGCTCCGTGGTGAGATCGCTCTCATCGCTTTGGAGCTCCGTCTGCAGAAAAGCGGCACGCTCTTCGGCATCGGGAATATCGAGCCGGATCTGCGCGACGTGAGGATTCTGCAGCAGATCCGTGTGCAAATCCGCGGCCGCCTCGGTGATGAGCACGATGCCGATATCCAGCCGGCGCATATCGGGCGAGGTCGCCCACTTCAGCAAGGTAACCAGCGCCATCCTCTCCTCTTGACTCGCACCCGACTCCTCTGCTGCGGGCACGATCTTTTCGGGGAAGTCGATGATGAGCGTGGTCCCGCTGCGCTCCTCCGGATCATCCTTTGAGCGAAGGAAAAACCGGCGCAACAACGGCACGAGCCGCGTGAACTCGCGCGGCGGCCCGGTCTCGCGGAAGTTCGTGCCCTCGACGCGATCGAAGATCTCCAGCCACTCGAAAAACCGGCGCTGCATCTCGGCCGAGCCGAAGGTGAGTCCGTCGGCGATGTCGTAAAAGAGCAACCAGCCGCGGTCCGGAAAGAGCCGGCGCATAAGGAAGCTCTTCAGCGGACCGTAACCGGTGGCGCTCGCCTCGGGAGTGGGGAAGAGGTCGAAGATATTCCCGTGAAGAATGAAGACTGTCGAGACGCCGGCGTTCCAGCGGCGGGCGAGTTCGAGCGCCCAACCGCGCAGCGGTGTGCGTGAAGATTCAGTGGTCATGAGGGCTCGTTATGTGAGTCGTACGAAGTGGTTCGCGGTAAGTTTATTCCATCGGAAAGATCCTCTTTTAACCGGCACATCATTGCATACGAAACTCCGGGGAGCGCACTCGTCCCGAGTGCTGGCGAAGGCGTCTCGCCTTCGTGAACTTCCCAACAGTACGACAGCACAAGGGGTCCGCGACTGCCGAGCGGTTCCGAAGTTCGTTCCCGCGGGACGCGGAAACCAGCACTCGAGACGAGTGCGCTCCCCAGAGCTCCGTGGCGAAATCGCTCGGCACCTTCACGCGCGCTCCTTGCCTCGGCGGTCACTGCGATTCGGTAGCTCCGGCGGTGTGGCGGGATCCCCGAAACCGACTCGCAGTCCCGTCTGCGGCACATCGCTGACGAGGTCCTTAAACTCGTCCATTTGCGCCAGCCAATGATTCGTCTGCTCCAGATGCTCGACCGTTGCGTCGATCCGCGCCGTCAGCGCGGAGGCATTCTTTGTCGCAATGGAGTCGGCGCGGATGAGTTTAATCTGCTGCTCCAGCCGCTCCTGCTCCGCAACCACGAGTGCAAGATTCCCCCGCGCCTGCTCGATCCGTTCCGCACGTTTCCGCAAGGCTTCGAGCCGTTCGCGACGGGAGATCAGCAACCGTTCTCTAGCTTCCGCTGCGGGCGTTGCTCCCTGGCTCTTGGACGCACTTACCTCAGCCTCCAGTCGCTCGACCTCTACCGCAGCCTCAGTCGCAAGCTCCGGCACGTTCTCGCTCGCCTCCGTCTCGAGAAATTCCCCGAGCGATTCTTCAATGCTCAACAGTCGCAGAAAGGTCCACATGAGCTCCTCGAGTCGCCGCACGCGCGAGTCATCATCGCCATCAGCAGCGGCCTCTTCGATGTCGCGGCACACGGCAGCGAGAGCCTGGTATCGAGTCCGCCGAGTTTGCGTGAGGTTTTCCAGCAGCTTGGTGCGCCGGGCGACGAACTGCGCCAGTTCCGCACCTGCCGCCACGTTCTCAGCAGCCCCAGCGCGGGCCTCCAGCCATCTCCGGAAGAATGCAAGATCCGGCACATAGACCCAGCCGAGCACATACGCGACGAACCCGGCGATGAGGAAAAGTGGCTCACCCGAGGCGAACCCGAGCCCCAGAGTCGCCAACGCCAACGCCGCATGGTGCGGGCTCTGGAGATAGGCTTTTCGCGGGCTCATCAGTTGATTAAAGCCGCTGATCCTCGTGGATGGAACAGGGATCAGAAGAGCGCATGACCGGGCAGGCAGGGTGGTGTTTCATCAATCCTCGTTCGGGTAAGGGGCGGTCACTCCAGAGTGAACCACTGCGCCTCCACGCGCCGATTTTGCTCCATGTCCGCGCCGAGCGGCTCTTCCCAGCCACGTCCGACAGTCTCAATCCGCGCCGCTTCGACCTTCTCCCGCTCCACGAGCAGCCGCCGGATCTCAGCCGCGCGCTGCTTGCTGAACTCCACGGACTTCATCGCCATCTGCCGCAGAAACGTCTCGCCCCCTTGCTGGCGAAACTCCGCGACGCGGGTGTTGTCCACATGCCCGCGCAGGAGGATCGTTGAGCCGGGGCTGACCTGCAGCATCTGCTTGAGCGCCCCGAGGTTCTTGAGGTTTTCCTGAACACTGAGGTCGAGCACTGCGCTATTTGGCTGGAAGAGAAACCGGATGTTTTTGCTCAAGAGCGGGTCCGACTCGACGGGTCCCGCGCCACCCGAGCGGATCGGCGCAATCGCGATTTGCTGCCCGGCAAAAGCCCCGGCCTGCTCCAGCTTTTGCAGCGGCTGGAGATTCACGAAGCGCTCGCTATCCACCGGATCCTTCACGAGCTCGCTGCCGTAGGCGTAGATCGCGGATTGATAAATCCCCCCAAAGCTGCCGGCGGCGTCGATCGAACCGGAAAAGAAGGCAAGATTCTCCGGGCCATTGGAGAGATGCACTTTGGCCAGTTCGGTCTTCGTCTGCTCCCGATCCCAGCCGAACGCCTTCCCGATCACCTCGAGATGTGGCGCAGCGTTTTCGCGCACCATTCGATTCCCTTCGATCAGCCCGGCGACAAGCCCCTCGACCATCTTCGGCTGCGCCTGCGCGAAGGCTTTGTTCACGATCAAGATATCCGCGACGATGAGCAGGTTCTTGTTCGTCGTGAGGATATGCGCCTTCCCGCCACTTGCTTCTGCGACTTCGCTCGTCTTCGGTGCCCACGTGACGCAGCCCGCGAGTTGATTGGCGCCTGCCTGTATGTCGGCGAGGAAAGTATCCGCTGCCGCAAAGGCATCTGCCGCGAAGACGAGATTGACCTTCTCCGGATCAGCCCCGGTGCGGAGATCACCCAGGAGATTCACCTGCAACCCTGCCTCCTGAGCGAGGTAGCGGATGAAGAAATCGGCCTCGGTGAACTGCGCCGTCACGAGTGTTTTCCCCTTCAGGTCGTTGATCCGCTTAATGTCGCTCCGCACGACCACACCATCCGCGCCACGGGAGAAGCCGATCTGGATCGGTACGACCACCTGGAATTGCCGTCCGTAGATCGCAAGCACATCCGCGGTTGTGGCGGAGGCGGCCATCTTACCGCTGTTGAGTGCGGACCAGCTCTCCTCTTCGCTCAGCGTGATCTTCACCTTGAAGCCGTGCTTCTTGAAGAAGATCGAATTCTCGCTCGGTGCCAGACCGCCATTGGCGGCAATCAAACCGGCGTATCCGGCATACTCGCTGAGCTCCAGCTCGACGACGTTGTCTTTCGGAACATAGGGACCGGCGGGGGCCAGTCGCGGCAGCTCGAATTGCGTCTCAGCGAGTTCGATCTTGGGCGCCGCGTCTTTCGCTTCAGCGGAACTCGAGGGTGATGCGGCGTGTTCTGCCTGGGCGCCGCGCGCATGGGCAGGCTGCAGCTTCGGCCACCACTTTGAGACGCCAAAAGCGACCAAGCCAAGGAAGAGGATCGTGAAAATGAGTTTGCCGCGGGCTGTCATAAGGAACGGAGGAGGATTGAATTAGGAAGACAGGAAGGCAGAGACGGAGCCGGTTTGTTGTGCCGAAGAGCGCAGCCGCAGGTTGCGCGCACTAATGTTCTCGCGCTGCTTCATCGGGAGGCAGGAAAGCAGGAATTACAACGAAGGGCTGGCCGCTGTGGCTCGGCTTTCAGGCTTGGAGGCTCGGAGAAAAAGGCGTCGGTCGCGGTTGAACGGCTGGTGAATCGAGAGGTGGATTGTTCCATCGCAAGGTGAGACTCCGGTTCTGTACGAGGGCGAAGGCGGCACTCCTTTTTCAGCCTTCCAGCCTTCCAAATTCATTTACTCCCCAGACGGGCCGCGGGCTGGCGTCACTCTGCGATCTTCTGCCGTTCCGGAGCGGGTGCGGCTGGGGTCGCCGCGGCTTCAGGCTGTACCATCCCCATCTTCTTCTTATACTCGTCGAAGAGCATCTTCCCGCGGGCTTTGCGAACATCCTGCTGGCGCTGAATCCCAGAGCCAACCTCCTTCGCCAGATCCACCGTCGCTCGCATCTGGCCTTCGCCACGCGCGGCGGTCTCCCGCAGCTGCTGCATCGACTGGCTCACCTCACCACCAACCATGCCCTCGAGCTCACTCATGGACCCTTTCATCAGTCCCGCGAGTTGCTCGAGATTCTTGCTCACCGACACGCGGACCTTCGTCTGCTCAAACTCCCGTTGGAACCGCTGAATCTCCCGCAGACTGTTCCCGATGACTTCCGTGTTCTGCTTGTAGAGCGTCTCGAGATTTTGAAGCTGCTCCTGATTCTCAGCGATGTCCTGCTCCATCGTCGCGAGCTCCTCGGCGTAATGCGCGCCGTTCTGCTCGTCATTTGACGCCGCCGCAGCCTGGAGCAGACCTTGAATCTCCTGGCGTTGCCGCTCCTGCCGTTTCATCTGCTCTCTTTGGAGCGCGATCTGGCTCGCCAGCTGCCCGTTCGCGTAATGAGCTTTATCGGCTTTCGCCTTCGAGTCGCGAATCCCGCGCTCGACTACGGCCGAGTTGATCGCGTCGGTCTCGGTCGCTTGCTCGGCGATCACACCGAGCCAGATGAACAGTCGTTTCAGAGATCTAAACATAATTGCGTGCGGAGGTTGGGTTGATCACAGCGTCTGCGAAAATTCGAGGCTCACGTGGAGATTGGCGCTGTGAAGTCGGCCCGCGAGCTTCGGCGTCCGGGGCCGTTGCACTCGAGAAGCTGGGAACCTTGCAGAGTGTCAGCATATCCCGTTTGCACGATGCTGGCGGGGGTGTGAACACGTGTCAACTCGCCGCTCCGCTAGCATCGTCCTGAAGACAGCGTGCGAGCGAGGAGCTGACGCTGAGGCGTAAACTCGGCGTACCTTCTAGAGCTCAGCGTTCCGGTCCACGCAATTAGCCTTTGCTCCCTCCCAGCAAGATCTTTAAGGTGAGCGCTCTACTTTCCCAAATAATGAGCACCGCGACCATCGACCAGCCTTCCTCCACACAGACCAGCCAGCTCGAGCAGCTAAAGAAGTTCACGAAGGTCGTGGCTGATACCGGTGACTTCGAGTCAATGCGCGAGTTCAAGCCGCAGGACGCAACGACGAATCCGTCGCTCATCTTCCAGGCTACGCAGAAGGCGGAATACGCTTACCTGCTCGATCGCGTTATCGAGAACCGCAAAAATTCCGGGCTCACCGGCGCCGCGCAGATCGACGACGTGATCGACAACGTGCTCGTTGCCTTTGGTCAGGCGATCCTGCAGATCGTCCCCGGTCGCGTTTCCACAGAAGTCGATGCGCGCCTCTCCTTCGATACCGAAAGCACGCTCGCCAAAGCCCGCCACCTCATCGGCCTCTACGAAGCGGCCGGCATTACTCGTGACCGTGTCTTAATTAAGATCGCGTCGACGTGGGAGGGCATCAAGGCCGCCGAGGTGCTGGAGAAAGAGGGCATTCACTGCAACCTCACGCTCCTCTTCTCGCTCCCACAGGCCGTCGCCTGCGCCGAAGCCGGCATTCAGCTCATCTCGCCGTTCGTGGGTCGCATCTACGACTGGTACAAGGCTTCCGAGAAGCGCGAATACACCGGCGCCGAAGATCCAGGGGTGCAGTCCGTCACCACGATCTACAACTACTACAAGAAGTTCGGCCATAAAACCGAAGTGATGGGTGCCAGCTTCCGCAACACGAGCCAGATCGTGGAACTCGCCGGCTGCGACCTCCTGACAATCAGCCCCGACCTCCTGGCGAAGCTCGCAGCGAGCAACGACCCAATCGAGAAGAAGCTCGACGCCTCCGCCGCTCAGTCCCAGACGATCGACCGCCTTCCCGTCGACGAGAAGAGCTTCCGCTTCCTCCTCAACGAAGACGCCATGGCCACAGAAAAGACGGCCGAAGGTATCCGCAAGTTCGCCGCCGACATCGTCAAGCTCGAGAAGTTCATCGGAGCGAAACTGTAAGCGAGGCGCAAGGCCCAACTGAGAAGCTGACTCGGATCAAGGCTGCCGACCGGGGCAGGTCGCGCCTTGTGTCAGTCGTTTGCTGCAAGGGTCTTAGACCGGCAAAGGACGTTGCGCGCTAACTGTACTTGACTGAAGCCAAGTGGATCTTGGGCGTGAGGCGTTTGATGAGCTCTTGTATCAGGGCATCCACCTCTTTTTCTGATCGGCCGAAACGCGTGAGGCCTTTCGTGATAGTTCCAGCAACCGTAATGTAGGCCCACCGCTGGTTTTGTCCGGTCACCACCCGGTCGCGCATGTCGATCAGGGTCCGATCCAAATGCGATGCTGTCGTGTCTGTGTATCCGGTGAACCAGTAGTAGTTCAGGCTGTACACCGGAATTGGTTTCTCATCAGGGCCCGGGACATTCCGCACGTTGTAAAGCCGCGTCGTCTCCAACACACCGCGCTCCGGCAAACGGATTTTCACGGTGGATTTGTTATTCACCGTCCAGCCTTGCGCTGGCAAACACCGCTCAGGCCGGTGGATGCTGGTGTTCATATCGCGGCCGCCGAGGACGATAGAGACGTGGATTTCGTCTCCGCGCCCATTTTTATAAGACTTGCGGGCAAACTCGGTCTCTTCTCCCAGCGTCTGCCGTTCCTTATCACTTACAGATAAATCGCTCCCCATCCATTCTCCCACGTATTCTGGTAATTCGAGGGCTATGCCCAAGGGCTGGTCTCCACTGTCCTTTGGCAGAAGAAAAACCGTGCTAAGTCCGCCTAGGAGAATCAGGAATAGAATCGATAGTCGGCTAGTAGTCATAGGAGATCTTTCCGGTCCGTTCCTCCTCAGCCTTCTGAATCGCGACGTCTTCTGATAAGTAATATTTCCGGTAAAGGAGCTGCCAGTTTGCGTTCAGCAAATTGCCAAAGCTCACCATCGCAACGACCGCAATGGGGAAGAACACGAAGCCGGAGTAGTCGTGATAGAGTCCACTGGCGAAGATCGGATCGTAATACTTGGCGACAAGGATGACCGTAAAGATTCTGCCAATGTTTCCGATCACCGCGAAAACGATCGAACCCGCGAAGAGGGCGAGCTTTTTCCAAAGCACCGATTGGGTGAAATGCGCGTAGAGCGCAGTCAAGGTCGTGATCGCCATCAACGATCGAATGCCGCTGCACCCCTCCGCTATTTCGAAGTTGAAGCTACCGTCGAGCGATTTGATGGTTGTGCCGGTGGCTTCGATTTTTACCCCGATCCAGGAAGAGAGGGTGTTGACGACGTTTGAAACGAGCAGTTGCAGGGAAACGGTGCCTTGAACCATCCCTCCGATCGGCACCATGAAGAGCAGAAATGCACATGGGAACAGAACGATTCGGGCGACCTGCCGGCCCCAGAGGTAGAGGACACTCCCATAGATCAAGACCGGTAGTGCGACGATCGCGAGACGAGGTTGTAGAGCGCGCGCTGCAAGCACAAACATGAGAACGCCAAGCAGCACAACCAGGACACCGATGAAGGATGGTTGCTTTGGAGCGGCAGCGATCTTTCCGCGGTGATACCACACCAAAAAGAGTGCGATCGGGAAAATGAGCATCGAATGCTCCTGATTGTTCTCGGGGTTCCATGCTTCCCAAGCCCAGAACGCGGTAGAGTGGCTACCGTTTATGAAAGGAGTGTAAAAGCCGAAGAAGTAGATCAAGGTCGCAGCAGCGCCTCCGGAAATCAGCAGTCGGAGGGGATGGTGGCCGGCCCAATGCATTAGACGTTTCAGGACGTCAGAGGCTGCTGGGACTGGCGGGCTGGAGGGGGGATGGGCCGCAAGCATGAGCCGCAATGTGTAGCCTAAGTCCTGACGTTTGCAACCCGGACAAACCGGCTAGGTTACGTAAGAGGGCTGTCCTTGACTCCCATGCGAAGGTTCACCAATGCTGCCAACTCCGCAAACAGTGCCAGTTATCGGGACCGATCTTGCGGCGGTGGACTATGCGGCCGCAGTGGCCTTGGCTCGAGAGCGCGCGGCCCTCGGGCAGCAGCCGTTTCTGATCGCGGCGGCCAATACTCACCTCGTAACGCTCGCACGCCACGAGCCTTCCTTCGCGCGGTCAATGA
>DASVRY010000335.1:0-5715 GCA_036388395.1 Chthoniobacteraceae bacterium | reverse complement strand
CATCGCGAGCTGTTTGATCGCGGAGGCTTGCAGCTCCTGGCGTCGGCCAACGGGCTTGTCGGGCTGAGTGACGGCGGCCAGCACGTGATGCTCGTTGGACGTAAGCAGCATCTGCAAAGTCGGGAGCCCGATGTCGCCAGTGCCAATGAAAATGAGACGCATGTGGAGGGGAAAAGCTGGGCTGATAAGTGCCGACAGTAAAGTCGCTGTGGGGTTCTCTCTTTAGCAAGAGGCCTGCCGGGGGTGGCGGGAGAACTGCGTAATAAACGCCTGGTGAACTGTGGAAGACGCCGGCGAAGCTGGGCACAACATTCACCAATCACTAACCACGCTTTTTACAAAATCCGCACCTGGTTCCGCCCGTGTTGAGCTGCCATCTTCTGCTCGATCAATTTGTCGGTAGCCGTGACTTCACGCGTGCCGACGGCATTGCCGCAGCTGGTGCAGAGATAGTCGTAAAGTTCGCGATCGGGCAGCACGAGAAGGAGCTTCTCGCGGACCGGCATGGCTTTCTGGCAGCTCTGGCAATAGAGCGAGGAGGCGCGAAACTGATCGAACTGGCGTGCGCTCATCCGTTGCCGGTGACGGTCGCCAGGATCTCGGAAATCACCTGCACCGGTGTCTGTGTCGCATCGATCTCCTTGATCATCCCAGGGCCGTAAAACTCCAGCACCGGACGCGACTCCTCATCGTAGGTCGCGAGTCGCCGGCGGATCACATCCTCGTTGGCGTCATCGAAACGGTTTTCCTTCAAGGCGCGCTTCTTCAGACGCGAGACGAGCGAAGGGCGATCCGGGCAGGCGAGATGGAACACCTTTTTTACCTCGATGATGTTCTCCATAATTCGCGCCTGTCCCACATTGCGCGGGATGCCATCGAGCACGAGCGAATCGATGTCCGGTTTGAAAGTATGCGAGCGCACCACGTCTGCGATGCGCGCCTGCCACAGCTTCACCGTAAGATCGTCCGGCACGAGTTCGCCGCGGCTGGAGTATTCGAGGAACGCCTGGCCGAGCGGGGTGCGGGTATCGAGCGCCCGGAAGACGTCGCCGCAGGCAAAGTGGAAGAACCGCGGAATCGCGCCGAGAATCTTGCCTTGTGTGCCTTTGCCACTGCCCGGCGCGCCGAAGATCAGGTAGGTGCGGTACTTCATCATAGGCGGGGAGCTCCACTAAAGGTTGGGTGCGACGCTCGTGCAACGAAAAGACGCGTCGGTGGCGGAAAACGTCAACCACCCAACTCGGAAGCTTCCGAACCTTCGGCGTTGGAAGTTCGAAGTTCGGCGTTCGACGTCGCCGTCCCGCTGCCCGCCGCCCTTGCCAACCTTCACGAGGCTCCTTAGGTTCCGACCATGGCTCGTCGTGCAAGTTCCTCCGCTCACCCGATCTGGATGATCGCTGCTGCCGTGCTCCTCATCGGAGCGGTCGCGGGCGGTTATCTTCTCTACGGGCGTGTGAGCGATCCTTACCGCACGATGACCGCGCTGCCGGTGCAGGATTATCTGCAAAATTCCGACAGTCTCCGCGGCAATCTCTACAAGCTCGACGGCACCGTCTCGCGTTCGCTGGACTGGTCGGCGACGGCTGGTCGGCTCTTTTCGGTGGACGTGACAACGAGCAGCGGGGACGTGCTGCCGATCCTTGTGCCGCCGCAGTTTAATCACGTGAATATCGAGAAGGGGCAGCGCTTCTTCTTCAAAATCGAGGTCGCTGAAAAAGGAATCCTCAGAGCGCAGGATGTGAAGAAAGCATGAACCTGAGATCTTTGAATCTGCACCATTGGTCAGCTGCGGCCTCGCTGCTGATCGCCAGTGATCTGCACGCGCAAGTGCCCGATGCTTCCCCAGGACCGGCAGCGGCGCCGGCAGCCAACCCTGCTGCTCCAGCGCCTGCGGCAAAGCCGCAGAGCAGCTTCCTGGGCAAAGATGCACCGTCATTCGATCCCGGTTCGGAAGTCCTCACGTGGGATGGGAAGAACTGGAACATCAACAACAACCGGCTTTTTGCGTCGCGCTTCGAGAAATATCTCAACTCGCCAGAGGAGAACTCCGCGCAGGATCAGCAGTATCGCGCAGTGATCAACGAAGTGCTGAACCGCCTCGCACCTGGGCAGGCGAATACGCAAAACATCGATGCTGCGTTCCGCTTGCTCGCGCGCGGCTCGAGCTTTGATGTGGATGCGCGCCTTTGCGAGTCGCTGGCGGACGCCGTCTACACCGTCTGGGCGGCGCAGCGGCAGCAGCAGCGCCTCACGGCGGCGAATAGTTCGCTGCAGCACGAGATCATGGTCATGGAAGCGAACAGCCGCACGAGCGGACGCGTCGCTCAGGGATCGCGCCAGCCTCCGCCGAATTCGCGCTCTCCTGGTCAGGGTGGGGGCGCTCAGGGGAACACGGCGGTTTCCGCAGCGGGCGAAACGAAGGAAGCGGCGATCGAGGCGAATAATTGGCAGACGCGCGGGATCATCGACATGGTCACGCGGCAGAAGGCGAACATCATCAAACGTGAGCTGTCGGAGATTCAGGCGAAGCTGGAATTCCAGGCGTTGATCTTGCAGCTCTTTTTGCAGCGGCGCTTCCAGCACGTGCTGATGGCCACGCGCTTCTATCGCGCGATCTTTTCGGATGGCGACACGAAGCTCAATGTCGGCAAGGAAACGCAGGATCTATTCTCCCGCAGTTCCGGCCTGCCGCCGACGGTAGGCACGCTCGACTCGCTCGCGAACGAAGCCGTGCGCGATGTGCGGGAGAGCGTGCGCGCGTTCGATTTTCTCCTCGAATCCAACGAGCTCGAGAGCGCGACGAAGCGGCTCGCCGAGGCATTTGTCGTCGGTGAGCATCTGCCGGAGATCCGCACCTTGCCGCGAGCGCGGAAGCGCCAGGCGCTGGAATTCGCGCAGAAGAGCAATCAGCTTATCTCGGCCATCGAGGTGAAAGATTACACGTTGGCGGAGAAGCTCGTGAAGGACCTTGGTGTTATCGCGAAAGACTTCGATAATTCAAAACCGATGGCCGCGATCGAGACGGCTCGTCAACTCTCGCAGTTCCGCCTGGCCAAAGCGCGTAACGCTGCGCTGAGCGGCGACCGACAAACGCTCGAGCAGGAACTCGCGGCCGCGACAGAGCTGTGGCCGCGGAATCCCGCACTCGCAGAAGTGGCGAAGACGATCTTCGAGCAAGGCGATGTGCAGCAAAATGCTGTGGTGGATTTCGACCGGCTTCGCAGTCAGAAAAACTACCGCCAGATTTTCGAGAACAGCGCCCGCTTCATTGCCGCGACCGCCCTTTACCCGGATCGGCAGACGCAGCTGCAGGAGATCCTGAAGAGCATGCAAACCATCGAGGGGGCGATCCTGCGGGCGGAGGAGATGCGGAGGCAAAACAACAATGCCGGCGCTTGGGAAAGCGTGGAGAAGATCGCCAGCGATTACCCGGAAGACAGCAAGCTGAACCAGGTGCGCGCAGATCTCACCACGCAGGCGGCGGATTTCGTCAGAACCGTGCGCGGAGCGCAGGATCTGGAGAAACGGGACCAGATTGGATCGAGTCTGGCGTGGTACCTCAAGGCGCAGAAGCTCTACCCAGCAAGCGATTATGCACAGGAAGGGATCGCTCGGTTGACGAAGCGCATCCTGCCGGAGGGGTAAGTAGGAAAGCGTGATTGGTGATTGGTGATTGCGCGGGCGAAAGGTGCGGCTGGATTGCTGCAGCGGAGGGATGGACGGGGACGTCAGTCCCGAAGCGGCAGTCTTCGGGGCGATGCACCGGATCGGGAGGTCCGCTGCGGCAAGCTGGAGGCCTGCGTTCCCCGTGAAGAGCGTGGACACGCCCGAATTCTCCACTCTTCGCGTCTTCGAGCCCTCGAGTTGAAAAATCTCCTTCAGCCGTGCATCTCCACCACAGCAGTGCGCGATCGCAGCAGGTAGTTCGGGTTGGTCAGCGCGTCTTCCCGCCAATCACCGCTCACCCGTCACCGAGCACGCAGCATCCCCCTCCGGTTTCGCCTTGTGGAACGCCACGCAGGGGATAGTTGTGTGAGTTGATGAACCCGCCAAACGAAGCCTTGCCTCTTGCTGGCGAGGATTTGGCCGTTGATCGGACGCCGCGCATCCCCGGCGATCTCCACAAGACGATCACCATGGCCCAGATCGCACGGGCGGCGGGCGTTTCTCAGGGAGCGATTTCCTCGCTGCTCAACGACCGTGATTACGGCATCCGCGTCAGTGAAAAGACGCGGGAGCGGGTGTTCAAAGTCTGCCGGGAGATGGGCTACATCCCGAACGATCTCCGGGCGGTGGTCCGCATGTATCCTGAACTGGGAGATTTCTGCCTGCTGATCTCGAGTAAGTTCGGCGGATTGACCGACCCATTCGTCGCGCGAGTCGCCAATGCAACGATGCAGGCCGTCTCAGGGACTGCGCGCAGCCTCACCCTCGCTCTTTACGATGAGGACGCGGATTACCTTCAGGACGTCGAGAAGCTGCCGCATCCGGTGCGGTCGGGCGTCGCCTCGAAAGTCCTCTACATTGGCGAGCCGAACAAATCGCTGATCCACACCGTGCTTAAACGCGGCCTCCCCGTCGCCTGTGTCGGTTGCGAATTGACCGAGCCGGGCGCGGTGACCTTCCTCCCAGATTACCAGCAGGCGTCGCAGATCGCTCTCGGGCACCTCTTTCAACTTGGTCATCGGGAGATCGGCATCGTTTCAGGACCTTTCGGGGCTGTTTCCGCTCATGTGAATGAGCTGAATCGCGGCGTGCGGCTCGCGTGTGAAGCGGTCGGGCTGCAAGTGGGAGCGCAGAGTATCATCTATGGCGATCTAAGCTTCGCTGCGGGACAGGCGGCGTTTGCCACCTTTATCGAACGCAAACCGCGTCCGACCGCGATCTTCTGCATGAGCGACGAAGCCGCGGCCGGCATCATGGCTGCCGCTCACGCCAAAGGGTGCGACATTCCCGGTGATCTCAGCGTCATCGGCTGCTCGGATGAGCCGGCCACTCGATTTGCTGCGCCGCCTTTGACCACCGTGCATCTGCCGATCGAGGAAATGGTGCAGGCCGCCGTCGCGGAGATCGACCGACTCGTGCGGCAAGGCGCGACGGGCGACGGGCAGCGGATCGTGCTCCCGGTGCGGCTCGTCGAGCGGGAATCGTGTGCGGCGCCCGCGTCCAAGCCATGCGAGCCGGCGTAGCCGCGTGACGCACCTGCCGCTATAGTGCGGCGTGTCCTCGTCTCTCGAACAATCCGCGCGCCGCATCGTCCAGCGTCTTCACGACGCCGGTTTTCAGGCGCTCTACGCCGGGGGCTGCGTCCGCGACGCGCTGCTCGGGCATGAGCCGCATGATTACGACATTGCCACCGATGCTCAGCCGCAGCAGGTTCAGTCGCTGTTTCCCCGCACCATCGCGATCGGCGCGCACTTTGGGGTGATCTCCGTGCTCGAAGCCGGGGGCGAATTCCAGGTCGCCTCCTTCCGGGCCGATGGCGTTTACCTCGACGGCCGCCGGCCGGAAAGCGTCACCTTTTCCTCACCTCAGCAGGATGCGGAACGCCGCGACTTCACGGTCAACGGAATGTTCTTCGATCCGATCCGCAGCGAGACGATCGACTACGTCGGCGGACGTGCCGATCTGCAGGCCAGGCTCTTGCGGGCGATCGGAGATCCGGCCGCGCGTTTTCGTGAAGACCGCTTGCGAATGTTGCGGGCCGTCCGGTTT
>DASVRY010000334.1:0-10524 GCA_036388395.1 Chthoniobacteraceae bacterium | reverse complement strand
TCGACACATCGAGGAAATTCCCGAAGGCGAGCGCGAAGAGATCCGGCAGATCTTTGCGGGCAAAGGTTTCACCGGCGAGGTGCTGGAAAGGATCGTCGCGGTTATCACGGCGGACCGGAAGCTCTGGGTCGAAACGATGGTCACCGAGGAACTGGGCTTGGACGGAGGCCACCGCTCGCCGCGCCGCGCGGCCCTCGCGACGTTCGCCGCCTTTATCTGTGTTGGCCTTCTGCCGCTGATACCGTTTCTCGTGCCGCAGCTCGACCACGCCACGCGATTCATCGCGAGCGCGGTGACGACGGCATTCGCGTTTGCGGCGGTCGGGGTGACGAAAGGCGTGCTTCTTCAGCGCTCCGCATGGCGCTCCGGACTCGAGACGTTGATCACCGGTGGCGGTGCGGCGGCACTTGCGTATTTCGTCGGCACGTGGCTGCGGCACGCATACGGGGCATGAACCATCTGGAAATGGGCTCACCACGTCACACCTTTGCAGTCTCACAACCTCACCTCCATAATCGAAGTCTCCGTTTAGGACCCCAAGCCTACGACCGCGAATACCTCGCCGAAGCTCCCGGCGCGTCGCGCATTGCATGGCGGTTTCATGAATTCCGCCTCAGCGGAGAGACGGCCCCGGCGCAAAAGGCGCACAGGTTGTGTGCATTTTCGTCAATGCGCAGGCCGATCGCCCATGTCTGGAGATCCTCGCCGCGCTCGGGGTGAAGCTCCTTGCGCTGCGTTGCGCCGGCTACAACAACGTGGACATGGCTGCCGCCCGCGCGCTCGGGCTCGCGGTGGTGCGCGTGCCGGCCTACTCGCCCCACGCCGTGGCCGAGCACGCCGTTGCGTTGCGCTGCTGCTCACGCTCAATTACAAAATCCATCCCGCTTTCAACTGCATGACGACGAGCTCTCGCTGGCTGCTCACTTTCCCAACGTGCTGATCACCGCGCATCAAGCCTTCCTTACCCGCGAAGCGCTCAGCGAGATCGCTCGCGTGCCGACGGCGAACATCCTGCAGCTCGGAACAGGCGAGCAATTCCTTGCCGGCACCACGCTATAAATCGCGTCGTAGGAGCGTGCCGGGCTGCGAGACGAAAGGCGTATCGTTCGCCGCCGTGAAACGCACCGGCTTGAAAAATCGTGCCGGTGACCCCCCCGCCTATCTCGACGGATATCTCTTCCGTCCTGCAGCGCTGACGATCCGCGACCGGACACCAGTCACGTTTCGCGCCATCACGCCAGAAGACGAGCCGCGGATGGTGGATTTTCACAAAACCCTGTGGGACGAGAGCGTGCAGTTTCGCTACTTCGGAATTGCTGAGTCTGAACTTCGTACGGGACACAAGCGGCTGGCGGGGCTCTGCTCGACGGATCTCGCGCGCGGGGTCACGCTCGTCGCCGGCCGAAGGAAACACGACAGCGAACATGAAATGCTCGGCGTCGGACGCCTGATCATAACGCCCGATCTTCACGAGGCGGAGTTCGTGATCTTGGTTCCTGACCGCTGGCAGGGCTCCGGTCTGGGGACGGCGCTGTTGAAGGCGCTCGTCGTGATCGCCAAAAAAGCCAGGGTCCGGATCTTCGGCCACATTCTTCCCGCCACTTCGGCGATGCTGCACGTCAGTCGAGAGGTCGGCTTCACACTTCGCCTCAACCCTGCCAATGAGGAATGGGAAGCGGAATTGGATCTACGAGCGAAGCAGGTCAAGCCCGGCCGTCACGAACCCGCGTTGTCGACAAAGCCCGAGGTGCGGGTCTGTTTCGGGGAACAGATTGACTGGCTCATTCGGTGGCGGGCGGTAGGTGGCTGTCACAGGCACGTTTTTGACTCGCTGCTCAGCAACGGGCACAGATTCGAGCTCGCTACGGGGAGAAGCGACCAGCCGTCTGCGTTCATCCGATTCCGGGTTTTCTCGAAAGTTCCGGGATGCAAACACGAATCCTCATAGTTGATGATGAGCCTCAAAGCTCGCACGGACTTCGTCGACTTTTAGAAGCGTCAGGATACGACGTTCGAGAGGAGAATGATTCGACTCGCGCACTTGCTTCGGCACGCGACTATCAACCGCAATTCGTTATCCTCGATTACATGATGCCAACACTCCATGGGGGAGACGTCGCTTGGCAGCTCGCCACCGACCCTGGCACGCGCAGCATCAATATCATCGTCTGTAGCGGAGCGGATCAGGCGGAGATTACGCGGAAGCTGCCATTGGCAAAGATTCCGATATTAGAAAAACCGCTCGATTCAGAGATCCTCTTACGGCTCTTGCAGGCGCACTTAACTGAATAATCTGTCGCGGCGACGGAGGTTTCACGCCGCCATGTCCAGTGCAGTACATGCCTATACCGCTGCAACAAGCCCAGTGCCGGTTGCGCAGCTCGTGTGCAGCTGCTGCGCATCGATCCTGACTAACGCCTCGGCGAGGGGTTCGAGGTGTCACCGACGCCTGGAACTGACGCTTCCCTCTCTCTGTGCCGCAGCTGTTTTACCGGTGGCAGGATGTCCCGGAAGGCCTCGCCGTAGATGTGCCAAATGGTGATGAACAGTCCGAAAACAATTGGGCCGGCGATGAATCCGATCGGACCAAACAGGAACAAGCCCCCCAGAGTGCCGATAAGGATCAGCAAATCAGGCATCTTCGCATCTTTGCCGACGAGCATGGGGCGCAGCACGTTGTCGATTGTCCCCACGACAGCGGCGCACCAAGCCGCCACCAGAGTGGCCGCAAGGGTGTGACCGGTGGCGTATAGATAGATGACCGCTGGCACCCACACGAGTGCTGAGCCAATCCCTGGAATCACCGAAAGAATCACCATGATGGTGCCCCAGAAAGCCGCGCCGGCAATGCCGCCTGCCCACAGCGCGAGCCCCGCTAGCGTTCCTTGGACGACGCCAATGATCAACGTGCCTTTGATCGTCGCGCGCGTCACTGAGGTGAACCGCTCAAGCATGCGCTCCTCGTCGTCATGGCTGAGCGGGATGTAGTAGAACACCCGTTGCAGGATCGACTCGCCGTCCCGAAGGAAAAAGAACATCGCGTAGAGCATCACAAAGGCATCGAGCAGGAATGCCGCAGTGCCTGCGGTCATCCGTGATGCGGCAGCGACCAGAAACCCACCCGCAGATTTCGCCGCGAGACTCATGTTATCTATGATCACGTCCTGCTGGGGAATGTACCCTCCGAGCACTGGAAACCGGGTGACGAGCCAGTCATGGACATTGAAACCGCTGGAGGCCCCGAAATGTTCCCGCGCCCAAGGGATTGCCTTTTCGCTCACCTCGAGTGCCTGACCGATTACAATGCCGACAAACGCTCCAATGGGACCAACGACGAGCACGAGAAGAATGAGGAGAGTTGAGAACGACGCGAGGGACTTCCGGCCTCGGAAACACCGCGTCAGCCATCGATATAGCGGGTGACTCAGGCCAGCGAGCATCACGCCGAGCAGCAGTGGCTTGATGAAAGGCCATGCAATTGCGAGGACCAGCAGCGAGATCGCGGCGACCAGCAGAAGCACAAATGCGTTCCGAAAATTCTGGCCGCTCGGCGGTGATGAGGAGTCCATCCACAGAGCCTATCGGGTACGCCGGCGAGCATAAAGTCCGATCGGCACGCAGTGGACGCGGCCTCGAAGCAGATACGGTCTTGCGAAGCCCTTCCCAAGAGGACCTTGGGGAGATTACCGGCTGCTCCGATGGCGACTGGACTTCACGTTTGAGAACAACACCATTGGCTGAACGCCCGGGCGGCGCAAGATCAATGAGATTGCACCTCTCGCCATGTCCGTGGAGACGAGGCAAGGCGCCCTTGTCGAGCGGCTCTTGGAGAGCGAAGGCTGCGCGGTTTCCCAGTCCACCTTAAAGCTGGCAAAGCAGGCTATACAACCAGCGGTCGCTTCGGTCATGCAGGGACGCAGAACCCAAACGGTGCATTAAACGCATCTACAGGATTCTTTGGAGGTCATCCATGGAGACCAAGTTGCCGTGCGCGGGACACCCGGCACTTTGTTTAAAGGACGTTCCTTCGAGCTTTCAGAATACTCGGTAGTCTTCCCGTCCTCAGCTGAGATCCAACTTTTTTGGACTACGCGTGGACGGGGTAGCGGTATCCACTCTCTTTACAACGGATGGATCATTTCGATGTGCCAGGAGGAGTGGAGGATTTCCAAAGGTTTGTGTTCCGCGAATCCTCAACAATCTTCAGTCGCTATACCCCAACACCATCAACCGTAATGTTGGCGATGATCCGTTCTCAATGGATAACCTAATTGTTGATGTTGTTCCTGAACCAACTGCGGTTACCTGTTTTGTGTGCGGCGCCCTGATTTCGAGGTTCGCCCGGAAACGAACAGGTCAGTGACGCACATCAGACACCCGCCGCCTTCGCCTCCAGTGACGTCAACCGAGCTAGGTACTGCCGCGAAGTCCCGGCCATCGAAGAACGCCGTACGCGTTCCGTAGATCCTAGCCGGGCCCTCTTCGACGAGCAGCTCGTTCAATGCGCGGCCTACCGCCGTAATTATCAAACTATAGACGCGCCCGAGCGCAGGTTGGCCAAAAGCTGACCGCCAGCGCGTCCAAACGTTGGAAGGCTGTGGGAAGGTTCGCTTCCGTGAATGCCGACGCTCCACGGCAATACCCGCAGCCGGCCCTTGGTGTTAAGCCGATGTATGGGGCCTGCTCGTCCAGCAGGTCGGCTAAGCCGTTTCTGCGTCGGGCGTGTACACGAAGTAGAGCCGTGTCACGAGCTAACAGTTGCTGCCGATCAGCCGGGCGACTGCCGAGACAGCCGTTTACCATTCAGGAGCTGCATGGCGAATCGCCGACAAGCTGAGCGGCGATCACTACACTGCGGTAATGGTGTTGAGTCGACTGACGCCCGGGACGTCCGAAAAGGCGGCTAAACCTTGTAGCTGCGGACGAACTCCACGCACTGCTTCACGTCGAGGAGGTTGTTCTCCCATTTCGTCTCGTACTCGATCGAGAGAGAACCTTTGAAGCCTTGCGCGACGAGTTCATCGAGCACCTCTTTTACCTTCCCGGTTCCCGTGCCGAACGGAACATCTGGGCCGGCCCAATCCTGACGATCTTTGAGGTGTGAGCTGACCACGCGCCCTTTCAAAAGCTTTACCGCTTCGACTGGATCGATGCCAGAGCGCATCCAATGGCCCGTATCAGCACAGGCGCCGATCCGCGGGTCGCGGTCTTTGGTGACGCTCAGCACCCACTGCGGATCCCAGTGCTTGTAGTTCGCGTCGTTCTCCCTCTTCGGGTGATTGTGGAAGCCGACCTTGATGTCGAATTCCTTCACGCATTTCTCGATCGTGTCGAGCGCCTCGGCAGGTGGCTCGCTGTTGATGATGCCGATCCCGACTGTCTTGCAGAACTCGAAGACCTTGCGCGTGGTTGCTTCATCTTTCGACAAGCCAACGACCCCGTAGGCCATGGGAGCGACGCCTTTCTCTTTGAGCAGCGCCTGCACTGCGGCTACGTGGTCAGTGGGCGAGTTGTGATCGAAGTTCGTCTCCTTGCCGTTGGCGGAAAACTTCTGTCCCGGAAATAGCTCGATGCATTTCGCGCCTGCTTCGGCTGCCTTGGCGATCGCCTCCTGGACGCTGAACATGCGGAAGCTCCAGGCCTGCGGGCCGACGGCGAAGCCGCTCTGGAAAGCACCTTGTGGGATGGCAGCAGCATGGAGGCTTTGAAAGCGCGTGAGCGTGGCGGCGGCCGCAACGGTCAAGGTCGCGAGGAAAGAACGGCGGGAGGGAAGATCCGGGTGCATGGAGGGAGTGAGCACGCCCGGACGCTGGATCGTCAAGCTGTCTGCACGCGATTTCAGGGGCAGGAGGTGGCGCGAATTTCTGTTCTCGGAGAAACGACCTCACTTTAACCTCGCCGAAATGAATCTCGAAAAAGTCGCCGTTGTCGGCGCCAGCGGTTATTCCGGCGAAGAACTCGTGCGCCTCCTGATGCGGCATCCGCACGTCGATCTTGTGGCGCTGACTTCACGTCAGCACGCGGGTCAGCCCCTCGAGGCGGTGTATCCCAAGTTTGCCGGCCAACGTTATGCGAAGCTGCCGTTCATCGAGTCGACGGTGGAGGCGATCATCGGTTCTGGAGCGCGCTTCGTCTTTCTCGCGTTGCCGCACGGGGTGGCGACGGAATTTGCAAAGCCGCTCGTCGGGGCGGGGTTGCGGGTGATCGACCTCAGCGCGGATTTTCGGATCAAGGACTCATCGGTCTACGAGGAGTTCTACGGCGAGGCGCATCATGCGCCAGAGCTGGCAACGCTCAGCGTCTATGGCTTGCCTGAGATTTACCGCGAGCAGATCCGCGCTGCACAGCTCGTCGCCTCGCCGGGTTGTTACCCGACAAGCACGATCCTGCCGCTGGTTCCGTTGCTGCGGGAGAAGCTCATCGATCCGCGAACCATCGTAATCAGCAGCATGAGTGGCGTGAGCGGCGCCGGACGGACGGTGAAGGTCAATTACCTTTTTGCAGAATGTAACGAGAGCGTCCGCGCCTATGGCGTACCAAAGCACCGGCACATCGCCGAGATCGAGCAGGAGCTAGCCATCGCAGCGGGTGAGCCGGTGACGGTGAACTTCACGCCGCATTTGATTCCCGTGAACCGCGGGATTCATACGACCACGTACGCGAACCTCGCGCCGGGGATGGCACCCGAGCGGATCGGGATCGCTCTCGCGGCGGCGTACGCCAGCGAGCCGTTCGTGCGCCTGCTAACCGGGGACCGGTTTCCCGACACCAAGAACGTGACGCAGACAAACTTCCTCGATGTCGCCTGGCGGCACGATCCCCGCACCGATCGCGTTATTCTACTGAGCGCTGAAGATAATCTGGTGAAAGGCGCCGCAGGACAGGCGGTGCAGTCGCTAAATATCATGTGCGGCTGGCCGGAAGAGACCGCGCTCCTCTAGCTGGAAAACGGCGCGCTTTTCAGATGGCATGTGTGGCGTCACTCATGCTCTGATCTGCGCCCGCCCGGAGTCAATTTTTCCGGGCGTGCCCACACGTCCATGTCTTACTCCGAAATCCCCGGCGGCGTAACCGCTGCGCAAGGCTTCATCGCCGGCAGCGCATATTGCGGCATTAAAGCGACGAACGAAAGTCGGCCCGACATTGCGCTGATTCACTCGCCGACGCCAGCAGTGGCCGCCGGGACGTTTACGACAAATCGCGTGAAAGCGGCGCCAGTTCGAGTCTCGACGATTCACCTTCGATCGCCCGACGTCCGCGCGATCATCGCGAATAGCGGGAACGCGAACGCCTGCACCGGAGTCGGCGGCATCGAAGGCGCCAAGCGGATGGCGCGCGCGGCGGCTTCGGCACTGGGGCTGAAGGAGAGGCAGGTGCTCGTTTGCTCCACGGGGCGGATCGGTGTGCCGCTGCCGATCGAGAAAATGGAGGCGACGATTCAATCACTCCCGGGAGCCCTGAGCGGGGAGGGGAGCAAGGCCGCCGCGGAGGCGATCATGACGAGCGATACTTTCGCCAAGGAGTTGGCCGTCGAGGTGGAGCTGGATGGCAAAAAGGTGCGGATCGGCGGTATCGCCAAGGGCGCGGGGATGATCGATCCGAACATGGCGACGATGCTCTGCTTCATCACCACGGATGCAGATATAGATAAGGAACTCCTCCAGCAGGCGCTCTCCGTCTCGGTCGAACAATCGTTCAATCGCATTACGATCGATGGCGACATGAGCACGAACGACACGGTTATTGCGCTGGCCAATGGCCTCGCCGGCAACTCGCCGCTGCGCTGCGGCACGGCGGAGTTCAACGTTTTCCAACACGGGCTCGATCACGTCACGCGCCACCTCGCGCGCATGATCGTTGAGGATGGGGAAGGCGTGACGAAATTCGTCGAGGTCCACGTGAACGGCGCGGTGAACTACACCGATGCTCGCAAAGTTGCGGAGGCGATTGCCAAGTCGACGCTGACGAAATGCGCGTGGTTTGGCGGCGACCCAAACTGGGGCCGGATCATGGATGCGATCGGCTACTCGGGGGCAAAGATGCGAGAGGAGCTCATCGATATTTACTACGACGGGGTGATCGGCGTGAAAGGCGGCATGGCGAGCAATACCCCATTCGCGAAGCTGCAGGAGATCGTGGCGGGAAACAGATTCACCATTACCATCGAC
The DNA here is from genome assembly GCA_036388395.1 of Chthoniobacteraceae bacterium. Taxonomy (GTDB): domain Bacteria; phylum Verrucomicrobiota; class Verrucomicrobiia; order Chthoniobacterales; family Chthoniobacteraceae; genus DASVRY01. The sequence goes on along the minus strand of DASVRY010000334.1, from coordinate 2,356 downwards.
CTTCACCTGGGTTCGGCGGAGTACACCGTCTATACCACGGATCTGAGCACGGAATACGTGAAGCTGAACATGGGCGAATGACCGGCGCTGCGATGTCCATGCTTGATCTCTGGTTTGCATCCTGCTGACTCACCCCAGCTACTTTACTTTGTCCCGAAAATCCATGGCTTCCACACCGACAGCACGCGCCGAGGCGCTCATCGAGGCGCTCCCATTTATCCAGCGCTTCCGCGGCGAGCTCTTCGTGATCAAATATGGCGGCAGCGCGATGGACGATGAGAATGTCGTTGAGCGATTCCTCCGTGATGTGGTTTTCCTCGAGGCAGTGGGTATCAACCCCGTGCTCATCCACGGAGGCGGGAAGGCGATTACCAATCGCATGCGCGAAGCAGGGCTGAAGCCACGTTTCGTGAATGGCTTGCGCGTCACCGATGAGCAGTCGATTCAGATCGTCGAGGAAGTGCTCGACCGGGAAATCAGCCCCGGGATCGTGAAACTTTTGCAAGGTTTCGGTGGAGAAGCGGTGGGCATTCCCGGGCGGCGCGTGCTCGTCGGGAAAAAGCTCCCGCCGCAAACCGAGGGAAAGAATACGGGCATCGATCTAGGTTTTGTCGGCGAAGTGATCGACCTGAAGTTGGACGAAGTCGAGAAGGCTATCTCCGAAGAGAAAGTCCCCGTTATTTCCCCGCTGGCACAGGATAAAGATGGAACGGTGCTGAACGTGAATGCCGACATCGCCGCCGGCACAATCGCTGGCCGATTGAAGGCGTCGAAGATGATCTACCTCAGCGACGTGCCCGGGATCATGCGCGACCCGATGGAGAAAGATTCGTTGATCCCTTCAGTTAACCGCGAAAAGATCGAGCACCTGCTCGAGGAGGAAATCATTTCGGGCGGCATGATTCCCAAAGTCGAGTCGGCGATGCACGCGCTCAGCCAGGGCGTGAAGAAGGTGCACTTCATCGACGGCCGCACCCCGCATTCTCTGCTGCTGGAGATCTTCACCAGCTCCGGCATCGGCACGGAGATCATCCCGTAGGCGTCGTCCCTGCCTACTCCAGCCGGATGGTCGCGCTGCGGCCGTGGGCGTCGAGGCCTTCGACGGCGCTGAAAGTGGAGATCGTCTCGAGTGATTTCTGGAGCGCTTTTCGGTCAAAACGAACGATGCTCGTCCGCCGCTGGAATTGGTCGACGGTGAGTCCGGGGAATGACTTCCCAGCGCCGCCGGTGGGCAGTTCATGACTCGGGCCGGCGAGGAAGTCACCAGCTGCAACGGGGGAATAGCCGCCGACGAAAATCGCGCCACTTGTTCGGATTTCTGTGGCCAGCTTTTCCTCTTCCGCCGCGACGATCGAGATGTGCTCCGGGGCGAAGTCGTTGGCGATCCGCACGGCATCCTTCAGGGACTTTACGAGGATCAGCGCGCAATCTTTTTCCAGCACCGGGGCGAGATGTTCCTGCCTGCTCAGCGTGCCAAGTTGCGCGGTGATCTGTGCTTCAACCGCCTTGAGCAGCTTGGCGGAATTTGTGACGAAGAGGATCGAGCTGTTCTTCCCGTGCTCGGCTTGCGCGAGCAGATCCGCAGCGACCCAGGCGGGGTTTGCTGTCGCGTCGGCGAGCACGAGTATCTCGCTTGGTCCCGGCAGCAGGTCGACCGCGACCTGGCCGAAGACCTGTCGCTTCGCCTCAACCACGTAGGCGTTGCCTGGACCGAAGATCTTTAGCACCGGCGGGATCGTCTCGGTGCCGTAGGCGAGGGCGGCAATCGCCTGCGCCCCGCCGACCTGGTAAATCTCCGTGGCTCCGGCGAAATGCAGGGCGTAGAGCAGTGCCTCGTTCACCTTGCCTGCAGCGTCAGACGGAGTGGCCACGACGATCTCCGGCACGCCTGCCGCCGCGGCCAAGGTCACCGTCATGATCGCTGTTGACACGAGGGGGGCGGTCCCGCCGGGTACATAGATACCCACGCGCTGAAATGGATCAAACCGTTCGCCGACGACAGCGCCTTGGGCATTTTTAGCTGACCAGTTCTTCCGCAAGCTCCGCGTGGCAAACTCGAGCACGTTGGCGTGCGAGGCCGCGACGGCCCGCTCCGTTTCCACGGCGACGGAAGGCGGACGCCCGGTTACGAGCAGTTGCTTCGCCGAGAGCTTCGGGCCGCCAAACCGGGCCGTGAACTCCAACAGAGCGGCATTCCCGCGAGCACGGATTGCGGTGATGATCTCCCGCACCGTCTTCTCCACCTCCGGAGTCGGTTCCGACTTCCGTTGAAGGCCGGCGAGCTGCTTTGAAAAATCGGGATCCGAGTGCCGGAGAACGCGCATAAATTGGACTGCCTGTAGTAAGCGGCTCAACC
>DASVRY010000333.1:0-7009 GCA_036388395.1 Chthoniobacteraceae bacterium | reverse complement strand
CGAGCTGTGGAAGCTTCCCGGCCGGATCTAGCAAATCTGCTGATCTTCGAGGGAGCGAATCCGAACATCGCGGCAAAGGACGGAAGGACACCGCTCATGCAGGCGCTGACCAACCTCGGCATCGAAGGCCAGCGCATGACGGCCCTGCTGCTCCTGAGTGGTGCAGACCTGCACGCCACCTCGGCGAAAGGTGTCACTCCGCTCATCGCGACCGCGACCGCTGGCCATGATATCGGCGTCCTCTGGCTCATGGGGTGCGGCGTCGATCCGCTGGCGCCCACTCCCAAAGGCTCGCTCATGAATTATGTGGCTCACGGGCCCACCGCGTCACTGCTCGCCTCCTTTGGCGTGCAAAAGGAGGAGAAACCGCCGGAGACGAACCCCGTAGTCATTATGTTTGAAGCCGCAAAACTCGGCGACGTGGCGGGCGTCGAGCGCCAGCTCCTGGCCGGAGTCGCGGCGGACACGGAGTATGATGTCGAGCGGACCGCGATGGATTGGGCGGCGACTTACGGCCATTACAAGGTCGTCGATGTGCTGCTGCGGTATGGCGCGGATATTAACAAGCAGTTCAAGACCAATGGGCGTCACCTCCTTCACGACCTCGCCGCGTGGGGTGGTACGCAAGGCGATAGCAAAGTGGCGGCGAAGCACATCCAGAAGCTCCTCGAGGCTGGCGCGAATCCGAACATCGCAATGAACGATGGAAGGACTCCCCTCATGGCAGCGGCACGGGCGGGTGTCACGGGCGCGAACACCGAACTTTTGCTGCAGGCTGGGGCAGAGCTGAACGCGCGCGACAAAGAGGGTCGCACCGCCTTGGGGATCGCCCGGAAGTATGGCCGGCCAGAAATGGTGAAATTCCTGCAGGACCGCGGTGCGACTGAGTGACCGCCGTCCCGAGGCGCGCGCGCTCGAGTCGTCTCGAAACGCGCCACTCGACGCTTCAGCCAACTACTGGAGCGTATCTCCCGGAGGCCACGAAACCATCTTCGCCCGCAGTAGCCGGAGCGATCTGGAGATGAGGAGCAGCGCCACCAAGGCGAACACCGTGCCGCCGGCCGCGAATGGCCACGGCATCCACCACAGCCGCAGGGTCGATCCCGTCGAGGCATCGATGAAGGACTCGATTCGCGTCGAGATCTCTGATGGTGCGCTGCCAATGAACGCGCTTGCTTCTGAGGACCGCCACTCGTGCCCATCGCGCTGGCGAAGTTCGAGCTCCTCGGTCGAGTAGGAGCTGGAGTTCACCACGCTGCGGCTTTTCTGGACGGTGTTGCTGCTAGCGAAGTAATCAGCCTTCACCACATCGGTGAGCTGTTCGGTGCGGAATGGAACCAGGCCGAGAATCTTCTTCTGCACCTTCACATCGATCCGGCCGGGATCGATGACCCGCTCAACCGGACGCGTGATTGTCCCGCTCGTCTCGAGCACTTCCTCGACCTGTCGAGGCCGCACGCGCTCGGCCTCGACGACCACTTGAGCTCCGGCAATCCAGCCCATGGCGGTGACTACCAGACAGGCAAACGGCGCAAATACATTAGGGAAAAAGCCGACCTGCTGCTTCGAGCTCGCAGCTGAAGATTCCGCCTCAGCCGGCGAGGTCCGGCTTCTGGCCACTTGAGTTCCGCGCTTTTTTGAGGTGTACCGTTTCATTCTGTTGAGCACACAAGATTCCGCACAGAAGCGGTAGCGCATGCGAAACCCGTCTGCGACAGTTCTTCACTTCACCGCGCTTCCCGACCGGCGGGCGCAGTCTGATACACGCTCAGCGCCACTCGTGTTTCGGGTATTTGCGCTGCAGCTCCTGCTTGATCTTTGGGTAGGATTCTTTCCAGAAGTTCGCGAGGTTCTGCGTCACCTGAATTGGACGATGATTCGGGGCGAGCACCTGGATGACGAGCGGTACGCGGCCGCCCGCGATGCGGAGATCGCCTTCGACTCCGTAGAGATCCTGGATGCGGACGGCGATCGTCGGCGCGGCGTTGGCCCCGTAGGCGATTTTGAAGGAGCGGCCTTTCGGCAGCGCGAGCTTCTCGGGTGCGTAGTCGTCGAGCAGCGCTTGCTGCGCGGGTGAGAGCCACGACTTCACCACGGGCCACACCGCGCGTTCCTTGATTTCGCGGTAGCTCGTCGCGCCGTGGCAGACCTGCTCGACAAGCATGCGGCGATCGTCGGCAGTGAGCTTTGGCAGCTCGAATTCCGGATACCATTCCGCAAGCAGGTTTAGCCGCAAAATCCATTGATCCACCGCATTGTCCCAGAGCTTCAGCGTACACGTACCGGCCTCGACTTCCTGCGCGAGCAGCGTCGCCGCTTCCTGGAGCGGCACGTTGTCAGATTGCTCGACTCGCAGCACCAGGTCGCGGAAACGCGTTGTCCGGCGGGCGAGCACGCGGCGTTGCGTGGAGTCGAAGGTCACTTCCGTCGCATCGACAAAGCCGGTCGGGAACAGCTCACGCAGCCACTCTTCCTTGATTGCAGTGGCGAGCGTGAGCAGCACCTGGCGCTCGGCACCTTTCGTCTCGATCTCGCGCACTTCACTCACCACGAGCAGCGGCGAAGTCTGCACCACGCTTTCCCGCGCAAGCACGCCGCGGCGCTGATGCACGAGCTGGCAGCGGAGCGTTCCTTCATCGAGTCGCATCGCCACCATATCGGGGAAGCCGGCGAGAATGCAGCGGGCGATATCTTCCTGCGAGGCATCGGAAGAGTCGAGGCACAGCTTTTCGTCGCGGGCGATGCGGAGGAATTGATCGGCGAGCGCGGAGGCTTCGCGCGCGGCGAGCGAATTGATGCCGAGATGCCGGCAGCGTTGCGCGTTGAAGTGCGACTCGACGGCGTATTCATGCGCGCGGATGAGCGGGATAAAATCCGAGTCGGTCGTCTCGCCGAGCCGGGCCTCGCGATCCTGCTCCATCTGCTTGCTCTCGGCGCGTCGCATGAGCGGCCGGCCCTGCGTGAGTGCCGCGACGAGCGCAGCTGTCGGTACGCAGCCGTGAGCGTCCGCTTCGAGCAGCATGCGCGCATAGCGAGGGTGCGCAGGAAAGGCGAGCATCCGGCGGCCCAGCTCGGTGATCTTGGTCGTGGAGCTTCCGGGCTCCGGGGTGCAGGCCCCGAGATCGACGAGCAGCGTCTCGGCGCGTTCGAGGCTCTTGGGTTCCGGCGGCTCGAGCCAGCGGAACTGCGCGACATCCCGCACCCCGCTCGCCTTGAGCGTGAGCACGACCTCGGCGAGATCCAGCCGGCGGACTTCCGGCAGCTCCTGCGGCGGTCGGGCGGTGTGCTCCCGCTCGGTCCAGAGGCGCAGACAATGACCCGGTGCGGTGCGGCCCGCGCGTCCGGCACGTTGATCGGCGCTCGCGCGGCTGATTCGCTCGACGAGCAGTGTATTGATGCCGCGATACGGATCGAACCGCGCCACACGCGCCAGGCCGGCATCGATAACGAGCCGCACGCCTTCGATGGTCAGCGACGTCTCGGCGACGTTTGTGGAGACGATCACCTTCCGCTTCGGATAGCGGGCGATGGCGGCGTCTTGCTCGGCGACGGGCAGCTCGCCATGCAGCGGGAGAACGACGAAGTCGCGGCCGACGCGTGATGCCCGGACGGACTCGATGGTGCGTCCGATCTCGTACGCGCCGGGCATGAAGATAAGCACGTCGCCTTCACTTTCCGGGGCAAGGCGTTCGAGTTCCTCGGCGGCGGCTTCCCAGATCGGCCAGTCGCCGATTGGGGTGGCCACATGCTCGATCTCGACGGGATGGGTGCGGCCGCGCGAGGTGAGGATTTCGCATGGCGCGAGGTAGCTCTGCAGTGCACCGGCATCGAGCGTAGCGGACATGACGACCAGCTTTAGATCCGGCCGGTGCTGCTCCTGCAGGTCCAGCGCTCGGGCGAGCGTGATGTCGCCGTACAGATGCCGCTCGTGGAACTCGTCGAAGAGGATTGCAGAGACGCCCGGCAGCTCCGGATTGCTCAACATCTGCCGGAGGAGCACGCCTTCGGTGACGAATCGAATCCGCGTCCGCGCCGAGGCCACTTTATCGAGTCGGATCTGATAACCGACTTCCTCGCCGAGCTTCACCTTTCGCTCCTGCGCGACACGCGAGGCGAGCATCCGCGTGGCGAGACGGCGCGGCTGCAGGACGACGATCTCACCGCGTTCGGCGAACCCGTGCTCGAGCAGCATCTGCGGGACCTGCGTTGATTTTCCCGAGCCAGTCGGCGCCTGAAGCACGAGTCGCGAGTGGGCGCGGAGGGAGCGGATGAGCTCTTGTTCGAGTTCGAAAATGGGAAGATCGCGGGAGCTCACGGAGTTTTCTGGGAATCGCAGGACGCAGGTCAGTCGTGCCTCAGAAGATGGGCTTCGACAGCCGGGTGGCCAGATGAATTACGAAGGTCCTCCGCGGTAGGCTCTCCCTCTTCGTCTTCATCTATTCCGGTCCACAGCGAGATGAAGATGAAGAGGTAGAGGGAGAGTTTTCAGGAGCAGGCTGGAAGCCTGCGGCCTCTGCCGGTACGATGCAGGTGATCCGTCTCGCTCGATGCTCCTCGCCTTTCACAAGCCCTTCGGTGTTCTTTCGCAGTTCACTCCGGACGGCTCGAAGCATCGGCCGCTCGCAGACTTCGGCTTCCCAAAAGGCGTGTACCCGATCGGCCGGCTCGATAGTGAAAGCGAAGGGCTGCTCCTGCTGAGCGATGAAGGGGAGCTGAATGCGCGGCTGCTTCACCCGACGCAAGGGCATCGCCGCACCTACTGGGCGCTGGTCGAGCGGGAGCCGACCGGCGAGGCATTGCGGAAGCTGGAGAGTGGGCTCTTACTTGGCGGACACCGAACCCTGCCGTGCCGGAGCTGGCGGCTCGCTCCGCAGCCAACGGTGCCGCCGCGAGATCCCCCGGTGCGATTTCGAAAGAGCGTGGTCGATGTGTGGATCGCGCTGGAGCTGGTCGAGGGGAAGAATCATCAGGTGCGCAAGATGACCGCCGCCGTGGGCCATCCGACGCTGCGGCTGATCCGCGTGCAGATCGGAGAATTTGCGCTTGGCGAACTTGCTCCTGGCGCGTGGCGCGAACTCAACGTTGCCGAGCGTGCGCTGGTCTTCAGGTAAACTCGAAGACGCAAAGGCTCGAAGAGCATCAAACGCCCGGCACCTTGTGTGGCAACTATCAACTTCCACCTTCCCCCTGATTCACTTTCCCCTTCGACATCGGCGGGGCGTTGCGTCCATCGTCCGGCATTGATTTGCGATGAGCGAACTGCCTTCGAATAAAGTCCCCGAGCCTCCGCCGGTTTCGACGCCGAAATCCAAGCCGACCGGACCGCAGTTCGACGCGAGCTATGTGAATGCGATGTCGCATTTCTACCGCGGCGAACTTGGCCGGATCATGGCCTGGCGCGGACGACTCGATAACACCACGAACTGGGCGATCACCACCACCTCCACGATCTTCACCGTTGCCTTTTCGCTGCGCGACGTGCCGCACATCATCTTCTTTTTCAATATTTCCATCGTCTGGGTGATGCTCTGGATCGAGGCGCGGCGGTATCGCTTTTACGACGCGTTCCGGGCTCGAGTGCGGATGCTCGAGGCGCACTTCCTCGTCCCAATCGTCGCGCAGAATACCACGCTGCTGCAGGGCGAATGGCAGAAGCTGGTCTGCGAAGATCTGCTCCTGCCATCGTTCAAGATCAGCAAGTTCGAAGCGGTGGGTCGGCGGCTCCGGCGAAATTACGCGTTCATCTTCGTGATCATCCTGGTCGCGTGGCTCACGAAGATCTTCCTCCACGCGGATCCGAAGATCACCTCGCTCAGCTCCTTCTACAACGCGCTGCGAGTCGGCACTTCGATCCCAAGCTGGCTCGTCGCGTTCGTCTTTGTCTCGACCTTCGCTTCGGTCATCGGCCTCGCCTTTTACATCGGGCGCAAGACGACTGGGGAGATCTCGGAGTTCGGCACGCACCGATCGCTCTGGCGCATCTGATGGACTCCCACGCCGAGAAGCCAATCGACCAGCTGCGGGGAATCATCGCGCGCCTGCGTGCGCCGGGTGGCTGCCCGTGGGACCGCGAACAAACCCACAGTACGCTCCGTGCTGGCTTGCTCGAAGAGGCTTACGAAGTGGTGGAGGCGATCAATACGAACGACGACGCGAACTTGCGTGAGGAGTTGGGCGACTTGTTGCTGCAGGTCGTTTTCCACAGTCAGATCGCAGAGGAAGAGAAGCGGTTCGACTTTGATGCGGTCGCGCGTGAAGTGAACGAGAAGCTGATCCGCCGGCACCCGCACGTTTTTGGCGACGATCAATGCGCTGACTCCGATGCGGTGCTGAAGCGCTGGGATGAGATCAAGCGCGCGGAGAAAGGTGATCAGCCGCACTCGGCGCTGGACGGCGTGCCGTCAGGTTTCGCTGCGCTGATGCGGGCAGAGAAGGTGCAGAAGAAGGCGGCAAGGGTGGGCTTTGACTGGAGTGAGATCGCACCGGTGGTGGCGAAGGTGCGGGAGGAACTCGCCGAGGTGGAAAGCGCCGGGACGGACAGAGCAAAGCTGGAGGAGGAGATTGGCGACCTGCTTTTCGCGACGGTGAATCTTGCACGAAAGCTGAAGGTGGATGCCGAGGTGGCGCTGCAAGCGGCGACGGACAAGTTTGTCGGGCGCTTTCACACGGTGGAGGCGATCGCCAGCGAACGTGGGCTGGTGCTGGACCAGCTCAGCCTCGCGCAGCTCGATGAGATCTGGGACGAGGTGAAGCGGGGGAAAGTTGATGGTGCATAATGGATAGTTGATGGCGAAAAGGCTCCGAGCTTACGACGCGCTACGCGTGTTACTCGGGCGTGGCGATCAACTATCGACTATCCACCTCTGCGGTGGCGCGGCGGGATCCTTCAACTTCGCTCAGGATGACTGCGTTACGCCGTCACTATCCACCATCCACTTCCCCGCGTAGAGCCTTCCGCATCACTCCTTCCAGCTTCTCGAAGTTGATCGGTTTGGTGAGGTGCGCGAGG
>DASVRY010000332.1:0-3053 GCA_036388395.1 Chthoniobacteraceae bacterium | reverse complement strand
GATCGCATCGACGCGGTGAGCAAAGGTTTCCTCGGCATGACGGTGACCTGCGCGCGCTGCCATGATCACATGTTCGATCCGATCTCGACGAAGGATTACTACGCGCTGCACGGCATCTTCGCGAGCACCGTGGAGCCAAAGGAAAAGCCAGTTATCCTCCAGGCCAGCAACAAGTCGGACGCCACCGAATTCGAGAAGAAAGTCGCGGCTTTCGAGCAGGAGAACCGCGATATCTATTACAAGCTCGCGGGCGACGCGAACGCGCTCTTTAGACAAAAGGCCGCAGCCTATATGAAGGCCGCCTTCAAACGCCGCAACGGTGCTTCGGCTGAGGATCAGGTCAAGGCACAGAGCATCATCCGGGACGAGAAGCTGGATGGCGAACTTGTGAACACCATTGGGGGCAAGCTAACCAGTGGAGATCCGGTCTTCAAAGCTTACAAACGTTTCATCGATGGCGGCGACAGTTGGAAGCAGCTCGCGAAAGCCGTCGCCACGGACAAGAGCATCAATCCGCTCATCGCCGCGCAGTTTGCCGGCAAGACTCCGGAGAACTTCGACGAGTTGGCCGACATTTACGGGACGGTTTTCGCCAGTGTCGACGAGAGAGGCTTGCCATTCATCACAGCAGCTGCCGCGGCGAAAGAAAAGGAGGCCGAGATCGTTGGGTTCGATGAGCCCGTTCTGCAGCTTCTCCAGGTGCCGTTTCGCATCAACGTGGCGGTGAATCTAACCACAGATCAGGTCCGCAACGAGATCAACGGCTGGCCGCAGAACCTGCGAAACAAAGGAAAGTTCAACTTCGCGCGGATCAACGAATTGCAGCTCACCCATGGGGGCGCCGAAGCGCGTGCAATGGTCGTGGCCGACGCGAAGAACCCGAAGGATTCACCGGTCTTCATCCGCGGCCAGGCGGAGGCTCGGGGCGAGGTCGTGCCGCGCCGTTTCCTCGAGGTGCTCGCGAGCGGTCAGCCGCAACCGTTCAAACAAGGCAGCGGGCGGCTCGAGCTCGCCCAGGCGATCGCCAGCAAAAGCAATCCTCTGACGGCCCGCGTCATTGTAAACCGTGTGTGGATGCATCATTTCGGGGAAGGCTTCGTCCGCACGTCGGACGATCTCGGCACACAGGCGGAGACGCCCAGCCATCCCGAGCTGCTGGATTACCTCGCGTCTTATTTTATGGAGCAAGGCTGGTCGCTGAAGAAATTGCACAAGCTGATCATGCTCTCGAAAGTGTATCAGGAGAGCAGCTTCACCATTCCAGCACACGAGCAGATCGATCCGGATAACCGCCTGCTCTGGCGGGCCAACGTGCGGCGTCTCGAGTTCGAAGCAATGCGCGATTCATTGCTCGTCTTCAGCGGCTTGCTGGATCGCACGATCGGTGGACAGCCGGTGAATCTAACCGACGAGCCGTATAGCTACCGCCGCAGTGTCTATGGCTATATCGATCGCGGGAATTTGCCCGACTTGATGGCGCATTTTGACTTCAGCGATCCGGACATGCCGAACAGTAAACGCACCACGACGGTGGTGCCGCAACAGGCGCTCTACCTGATGAACAGCCCGATGGCGGTGGATGCCGCACGACGGGTGATGGCGCGCCCAGAGGTGGTGAACTCGGTGGACAACCTCAACAAGATCTTCAACATCTATCGCGTGATTTTTCAAAGGGATCCGAAGCCGGCGGAGATCCAGATGGCGCTGAATTTCGTCGGCATCGAGATGAAGCAAGAGTCGAAGGTCGCCGCCTCTGGGAAGGAGATGAGTGACAAGGCCAGCAAAGACGCTGCCGAAAAGGAGAAGAACAGCATGATGATGATGGGGAACAACGACGGTGTCCGCGCGATTCGGAATCGCGGGCAATTCGTCGACCGCAAGCCTCTCACCCCGTGGGAGACTTACGCGCAGGCCCTGCTGCTCTCAAACGAAGCGGCTTACGTAAACTGAGGTCGGAAGTGAGATTTACGATCCAGGATCCAGGAAGTTCAGCGTCGCCCACCCGGTCATCCTGAGCGAAGTCGAAGGACCCCGCCGCAAACGATCCGATCTCATCGAAGCCAAGGGCTCTGCTTTCTCCGCGAGGGGCGGGGCTATCAGTTGCGCCGCCCGCATCTCCCGGCGCTGTCTCGCAAAGCCTCGGCTCTTCGACTTCTCTACAGTCCCTGGAGGTCCCTCCTCTTCGGTCAGAATGACGGAAGTTTTCGCGGCCACGCAGCGGCCTGGCGCATTGCTACCGTTCCAGCTCTCTCTGGCGAGAAACCTCAACTCGGCCATGTCCACCTGGGACACCCGGCTCCCTCCGCTTCTTCCCGAGCCTTGCGCTTGGCGTCGCATTCCCCTTTCTTCGTGCTCCTATGCTACGCGTCCGCGCTTTCCAAGGTCTCCGTCCCGCTGCTCAGGCTGTCGAAGAAGTCGCCTGCGTCCCCTACGACGTGGTCAACACACAGGAGGCGGCAGCGCTTGCCGAGGGCAAGCCGAACAGCCTGCTCCACGTCGATCGCGCGGAGATCGACCTCCCCGCAGATACCGACCCGTATTCCGACGCGGTCTACGGCAAGGCGCTGGGGAATTTTGCGGCGCTGCAAGCTAACGGCACGCTGCTCCGCGAGACGGAACGTTGCTTTTTCATCTACCAGCAGCGCATGGGCAGCCACGTGCAAACCGGCATCGCTGGCGTGTGTCACATCGACGATTACGATCAGGACATCATCAAAAAGCACGAGAAGACGCGGCCCGACAAAGAGAACGACCGCACGCGACTCATCGACACTCTCAGTGCGAACACCGGCCCCGTGTTTCTTACGTATCGCGACACTCACGAACTCGCGGCTCTGGAAGCAGAAGCGACGGCGGACGCGCCGCTCTACGACTTCACCGCTCCAGACGGAATCCAGCACACTGTTTGGCGGGTAGCGGGCGGTGAGCGTTTCGTGGAGGCATTCCGCGCGGTGCCGGTGGCGTATGTCGCGGATGGGCATCACCGCACCGCCAGTGCGGTTCGTGTCGGTCGGGAGCGGCGCGAGAAGAACCCCGCGCACACCGGGAACGAG
>DASVRY010000331.1:0-3936 GCA_036388395.1 Chthoniobacteraceae bacterium | reverse complement strand
AGGCATTCGGCGACTGATTTGCGAGAAAGGTGCTGCCAGCCTATGCCGCAAGGCTACTCGCTCACGTCAGCGAGGAGGCTCAGCGTTTCGCGAGCGGCTCGATCTTCAAATCTTTGATCGTCAGCTCGGCGTCTTCGCCGGAGAGGTAAAATGCGGGCAGCGTGCGTGATGCACCTGCGTCATTGAACTCAATGGCGTCAGTCCCATTCACCATTACCCGCACGACTTCTCCGATCGCGGTGATCTCCAGGTTGCTCCATGCCCCTTCCTTGATCACGGCGCTTCCATGGATTGCCTCCGGCGAACTGCCCTTGTACCGGAACACGCCGACGGGCATATTGCGCCCGAAGCTAAGGCTCGCCCCTCGAAAGGGGCCGGAACCCGGCGTCCCGCGGAGAGCCAGTTCGCCGGTGGCTTGTGTTCCGCTGAGGCGCACTTGTGCAGTTAGCTTATAGTCACCGCCGATCATTTCGCTCACAAGCCAACTGACAGCTTTCCCCTTGCTGCGCCCGACGATCGCTCCTGACTCGACGTTCCAATTCGATCCCGAAGAGCGCCATGCGCCGAGATCATTTCCATTGAAGAACTCCGAAGTGGTGAGCGGCGTGATGAGCATGGGCACCTGCTTCCTCTGGCGCAGATAGGCAAAGAGATCGCGCACACTCTCCTCATCAAGGGCATTGAGGAGACCTTCTGGCATCATCGATTGTTCGCTTACCTGCAGTTCCGTGATCTCCGGCCGCGGATAAGCAGCAACCCCGCTGAAGGTCTTGAGGGTGACCATCTGCTCATCTTCCGCGACGATGATTCCGCTGACGGATTGGCCATTTTTCAGGCTAATGAAGGTCTGTTGGTAGTCTTTCCCAATGACGGCGTTGGGATCGAGGATGTTCTGCAAGAGATAATCAATATCCTCGAAAGAGCCCGGCAGCTCCGGCCCTATCTTTCCTCCTACGCCGAACATCTCGTGGCAGACGGCGCACGTTTGCTGAAAGATTGCGCGGCCGTGAGAGGCATCTGCCTGGAGGATGAGATCGGTGGTGAGAAACTCTTTGAACTTGGCAATCTGCGCCTGCTTATCCGCGGACGTAGTTCTCACGGCTCCCCAATGGCTGCCTAGCCACGCCTCGATCGCAGGATCCTTGAACGCCTGCAACTGCCTGGCGAGCGGGGCGGTGATCGCCGCTCTGGGGATACGATTCTCCCCAATGGCCGAGATCAGTTCGCGGGCTGTTGCCGGTCGGACGAGGAGTGTCTGAAGTGCTTCCTGCTTCTCGCCAGCACCGAGTGCCGCATAGCCGTCGATCAACCGGCTGGCGATCTTTGGGTCATCGTAAGCAGCGAGTCCTCGGATCGCGTGTCCCTGAACCGGTCCCGCTGTCTTCGAGAGCTCCAGCAATACCGGGAGCGCAGCGGCATCTCGAGCTGCGACGAGCGATTCGATGGCGGCTTTGCGCGCCGGGAGCGCGGCAGAGGAGTCGGCGAGGACGGCACGCAGCTCATCGAGAGCCGCGCCACCTCCGAAAGCCGCCGCCAGCGTCTGCGCCTGTTGTCGCACCTCCTCGCTGGGGCTCTTCTGTAGCTTTAGATACAGCTCATCCCAACCAGCCGGAGCGGGGACATCGCGTTTCCCTTTGAGCGAAGCATTGAGCCCTTTCAGGATGCTCGCTTGAGCGGTGGGGTTCTCGATCTTACTTAGAGACCGGACGAGAATCTCCAGCGGATTAGGCGGCGATTGCTGCGCGAAAGCCCCGCAAACCGGAAGAAGCAGCCCCCCCAGAATGGCGGCAAATTTTGGACACATCACTCTGCCTGGGCAGTCGCCATGGATGCCAGCCGTCGGGTGATGAACTCCTGCACCTTCGGAATCTGGCAACTGCCGAGAAGCTCCGCTGCCTTCACCAGATCCGAGGCGACCGCCGGCTCCGCCGCGTACCAGAGCATGAGCGGGAGGTTATGATCTTTGGCGTCTTCCTCATGCGTGGCCAGGCCTTCGATGATCGGCCAGCGTTGAGCCACGGGAAGCCGCTGAGCTGCCGAGGCCAGGTAAAGCCGCACCGCGGGTGAAGGGTCGCTCTTCGCCAGTTCCGCGAAGCGCTTCAGAAGTGGCTCCCCAGGTTGCCCGTCTTCGCATGCGAGCTGAATCGTCCAGGCACGGACCCACTCCGACTTCGCGTTTAGCGTCTGCAGAGCGATCATTTCCGTAAAGCCACCGGTCGCATGCAGTGTCCAGAGCGCTCGTAGCTGGCGCGTGTCGTCGGGATTGTCTGCCAGGATCCTCCCCAGCGCGGAATGCACCTCCGGATTGGCCCCGCGCTCCATCAGCACACGTCGCGCAGTCCGCACATACCAATCGTTGGCGTGAAGCTGCATCTCGACGAGCTGAGCATTGGTCGCGTTGGCCACATCCACCTGCGCTGGCTTCACGCCTTGGTAGCTAAGCTTGTAGATGCGGCCATTCGAGCGGTCGGTAAACGCCCGCTGCTGATGACATGGAACCTTGTCGTACCAATCATTAATGAACACAGAACCATCCGGTCCATACTGCGGGCTGAGGCCGCGGAACCATGCGTCGTTCGCCGTGAGAAACTCCGGATTCCGCAGCGCCTTAAACCCGGAGCCACGCCGCTCGAGCCGCTCGTTGCGCAGCTTGTTCATGTGGATATCGAAGAAGAAAAACGTATTCCGATACTCCGCCGGCCACTGCCCACCGAGATAGATCATCGCCCCGCAGTAGGCCCGCTTCTCGTATTCAAAATTCGCGATCGTCTTGATGTCCTCGTAGGTGTGCTTGTTGAAATGCGAACCGGCCTGCCGCTGATACCGTGCGCCCTGGATGGCCTGCCACATGTGCGGGATTACGCATGCCTTGAAGAAGCCCTGCCCGTGATCGTCCCAATCCACGCCCCATTGATTGCTCGCGCCTTCCGCGTAGAGCTCAAACTTCTTTCTCAGCGGGTGAAAACGCCAGATGCCCGCGTTGATCGGCACTCGCTCGGCCTCTGCTGCGCCCGGCGCGCCGACCTTCGAGTGGGTGAATACCCCCTGCGTGCCGTATAGCCAACCATCCGGTCCCCAGATAAAGTTGTTCAGTGTCTCGTGCGTGTCCTCCGCGCCCCAGCCATCGAGCACCTTCTCGGGTTCGCCGTCTGGTACGTCGTCGCCATTGCGGTCCGGGATGAACAAGAGATTTGGCGGCGCGCCAACCCAAACTCCGCCGAAGCCCACGGCGATCCCGCTGGCAAAGGTGAGCTTGTCGTGGAAGACGGTCCGCTTGTCCGCTTTGCCGTCTCCATCGGTGTCCTCGAGAATTAGGATCTTGTCGCGCGCCTCTCCCGGGCAATTGGGATAATTGGTATTCTCCAGCACCCAGAGCCGCCCGCGTGCGTCGGTTATGAAGGCAATCGGCTGGACGACGTCCGGCTCGGAAGCGACCACCTGCGCGGTGAAGCCCGGTGGAAGGGTCATCTTCCGAGCAGCTTCCGCAGCGGGCAGCGATTCGGTCGCGGCGACGGGCCGAGCCTTGTCTTTCAATGGACGTTCATCCGCACCGAAGACAGAGGCGGTAAGGAACAGTGTCGCGGCGGACGCAGCAACCATGAGTCTCGAGCAACACCTTTCGGGGGAGGTTGAGGGAATTTTCATACGGGAAAGGAGGGCGTATCCTGGAAGCAAGGTGGGGTGAGAGCAAAGCGTCCCCGGCGACCTATAAGGTCAACCCGAACCTGGGACAGGTGCGAGGCATACAGTCGGACATTTTTTATTGGATCTCGGACGGCTGGCTCGACGACGCTTGCGCATCAAAGCGTCGGCTACAACCGCCCCCCCGCCCATTCGACGACGGCCCAAGCTCCGCAGAGAGGCTTAGCGGCCCGATCCAATCCTAACCAATGATAACCCCGCCGGCCACCGAGAACGCTGCTGAGCTGCGCGAGC
>DASVRY010000330.1:0-13573 GCA_036388395.1 Chthoniobacteraceae bacterium | reverse complement strand
AAACCTGACCCAAATCGGAGGGGCAGCCCCGCACGCTGTGATACAGGCTATCCCGAAGTCCTTTGAGGAAATGCCATTATGAGAATCTTGCCCCGTTCTTTCCAAGGCTGCGTGGAGTACGTTTTGGCTGCGCTGTTGATCGCCTCTCCTTGGCTCTTCGGCTTCGCTCAGCTGAGCCCAAAGGCTTTGGTGCCGGTCCTCGCGGGCTTAGTGACCGCACTGCAGTGTGTCTCGACAGATTTCGAACTCGGCATTTTCCGCGTGCTCACTTTCCCGCGACACCTAGCTTTGGACCTAGGTTGTGGTGCCTTCGTCGCAATGTCCCCGTGGTTCTTCGACTTCGCCGAGTCGGTGTGGCTGCCTCACCTGGTCCTCGGCTTGGTGCAGGTGGCCGCAGCAATGACCACACGCCGCTATCCGGCGGAAGACCCGCCGTTGCGGAGAGCTCCCGCTCTCTAACGCGACCATGCGCAGGGGGTTGTCGGCCATGGCTGACCAAAGCTAAGCCGGATTTTTCGGAGCAGCCCGGATCCGAGCTTGCCGCTTTACGGTAGGAGGGGGGCTTGGCGGCATACTCCCCGCGTATTCGCCCCCTGTTCAGATGCTGGTTTCGACCGGTAACTCCACAATAAACGTAGCGCCTTGATCCGGTCCTGGGCTCTCCGCGCGGATGGTGCCGCCGTGAGCCACCACGCTCGCCTGCGAGATTGCCAGCCCCAGGCCGAGGCCGCCGAATTCCCGGGTCACAGTTTGGTTGGCCTGCTCGAAGGCTCTGAAGATGCGCTCCGTGGATTCCGGATCGAAGCCGATTCCCTTGTCGGCGACCTCCACCACAATGCGCGGCGGAGCACTTTCACTCACAGGCTCACTGCGCGAGCGCAGATGGATTTCACTGCCGTTGGGGCTGAACTTTGAGGCGTTCTTGAGTAAGTTCCAAAAGACCTGCTGGAGCCGCTTGGTGTCGCCGACGACCCGGTAATCGCCCGGAGTCTGCGATACAATAATCCGCTGGGCTTTCGCCTCGAAATCAGGACGCGCGATCTCCACTGCGGCGGAGAGGGCTTCGAGCAGGTCCATCTGGTCACAAACGAGCTCTAGTTTGCCGCGCGAAATCCGCGTCACGTCCAGCAGATCATCAACCAAGTGCGCTTCCAGCTGGATGTTACGCTGGATCATGCCGAGTGCCTCAGCCGCCAGCGGCGAAAGGCTCTTGTCCCGCCGCAAGGTGCGCACCGCCATCAAGATGGGAGTCAAGGGTGTCCGCAGTTCGTGGCTAAGCACGGCGAGGAAGTGATCCTTCGCCTCGGTAGCCGCCTCCGCTTCGGCGCGCGCGCTCTCCGTTTCCTTCAACGCGGCCCAAAGTTCTTCACGACTTTGTTCAAGGGCTTCCTTGGAGCGCAGTTCCTTCGTTTGATCACGAAAAATCTTCACGAAGCCAATCGCCGCGCCGTCTCGGTTGTGCATCGCCATCATCGCGCCCGAGCCCCAGAAGCGGGTCCCATCCTTCCGTACGTGCCAACGCTCGTCCGTGGCGCGCCCTTCGGCGAGGGCCGTTGCCGCCTCCTGCTCGTGGCAGCCGGCGAGGCAGTCTTCCGGTGAAAAGATGATGTCGCCGCTTTGGCCGATAGCTTCCTCCTGCGTGTAGCTAAGAATGCTTTGCGCACCGGGGTTCCAGCTCGTGATAACCCGGTCGAGATCGAGCGTGAAGATGGCGTAGTCGCGTGCGTTCTCCACGATCAGCCGCAGGCGCTCCTGGCTTTCACGCAGGGCTTCCTCGGCCTGCTTGCGCTCAGTGATGTCCAGCGCCATGGCCACGATAAAGCGCCGTCCGTCGCTCAGCCGCCCGGGCGCCGATGCGCTGAAACTCCAGCGCCGCCGATCGCCACTCCGCGTCAGGACATCCACCTCCGCATCGCGCAGCCGCAGGTTCCCGCGGAAGAGCTCATGAACCTGCTCGCGTACGTCATCCGCCCCAGCTCCATAGGCGCGCGTGAGCCATGCGTCGAAGGTCGGGATATCCTCGGTCGTGTAGCCGGTCAGCTCCGTCCACGTCTTGCTGATTTGCAGCACCTGCCCATCCTCCGCGTGCATGATCACCGGGACGGGCGCGTCCTCGATAGCGCAGCGGAATTGCTCCTCGCTGGCCCGCAGCGCTGCCGTCGCTCGTTTCAACTCCTCGATGTCCGTCGCGGTGCCGAACCAGCTCACGATACGCCCTTCGGCGTCCCGTAGCGGCACGTTGCGCCCGATAAACCAGCGGTAATCGCCATCTGCGCCGCGGAGCCGATACTCGATGTCCAGAATCTCTCCCGCATGAAGCGCCTGCAGCCACTTGCTCCTGGATGCGTCCGCGTCTTCCGGATGGACGATTCTCTGCCAGCCGGGACCGACGGATTCCTCGACCGTAAGGCCCGTGTATTCGAACCAGCGACGGTTGAAGTAGTTGGCAGTACCGTCGCCGCTGTTCGTCCAGATGATCTGCGGCACCTCGTCGGCCAGCGTGCGCAGTCGCTCCTCGCTGCCTCGCAGTGCATCCTGCGTCGCTCTGCGCTCGGAAACGTCGATGACGAATTCGACTGCCTCATCCTCAGTCACCATCGAGGCGGCGAACAGGCCGCAAAAGCGTGAGCCGTCCTTACGGAAGTATTCCTTTTCGTAGGGGGTGGTGCGGCCCGTCGCTTTCAACTCCGCAAAGGCACGCTGCGAGCGCTCCATCCACTCCGGAGGCGTCAAATCTTCCCACGTGATTTCGCCCGAAGTCATCTCGTGCCGGTTGAACCCGGAGATGCGTGCGAAGGCCTCGTTGGCGTCGGTGAACTCGCCCACCATGTTGAAAAAGATGACGCCGACGGTCTCGATCTCGAGCGCTTTTTGCAGGCGTCGCTCGCTTTCGCGCAATGCCGCATCTGCCCGGTGGCGTTCGAGGAAATCCGCGGCGGTCCAGGCCAGCATGTCCACGAGCCGCAATTCGGTGTCGCTCGGGCGGTGGGGCTCTCGAAATTGGGTGCTCAGCACCCCGATGGTCTCTCCCGAGCGGTTCGCCATAGGAGTAGACTGGCTGGCGCGAATCCCATCCGCGCGGACTGCAGCCCCAGCCTCAGTGCCTTCCAAAGCGGCAAAACCCACCGTCTCTTCGATGATCATGCGCTGCCGCTGGACGCGCGCCACCTCGCACCCGGCCGGGAGGCCCTCGTAACGGAAGAAGGAGATGAAAGGGCTCTCCTCCCCGTAGCCCTGCCAAACAGCCATCTCCAGCCGCTGACCGTCCGGACTGAGAAGCTGGACGCAGCCCCGATCGGTGCCAGTGAACTCGCAAGCGACGGCGAGCACGTCCTGGAGCGCCGCCTTGAGGTCAGTGTGGTTTGCCAGCTTCGACTGCAGCTCGTAGAGCCGGCGCACTCCCGCGAGGTCCGCCTCGATTTTGGTCTGCGATTCGCGCAATTCGTCCTCGGCCCGTTTGCGCCGCGTGATGTCGACGAAGGTCGCGACCACACCCGCGATCCGATCGTCCGCGGTGCGGTATGGGGCGATGCGCGACATCAGCCACGCGCCGTCACCCACCTGCACCTCGCGCTCGATCGCGGCAAGGTTCTCCAGCACTTTCTCCGCGTCCGTGAGCAGGCCGTCGTAGGCGAGCTTCGTCGTGATATCGGAGATCGGTCGCCCCAGGTCTGCGGGGATAAGGTTGAAGATCCTGCGCGCGCTTGGCGTGAAGCGATCGATCCGCAGCTGGCGATCCAGGAAGATCGTTGCGATGTCGGTCGAAGCCATCAGGTTCGTCAGGTCGGCGTTCGCCTTGCTTAGCTCCTCGACGTTGCTCTTGAGTTCGATATTAACGGTGACGAGCTCTTCGTTCACCGACTGCAACTCCTCCTTGCTCGTCTCCAACTCCTCGGTCGCGGAACGCATCTCCTCGTTGATCGCCTGGAGCTCTTCGTTCGAGGCCTTCACCTCCTCGTTCGATAGTTCGTACTGCTCCGCGAGTTCGGCGAATTGCCGCTTCAGGCTGTCGATCTCGGCCTGCAGCTCGTTCGTGAGTGCATCGGATGCAGTAGCTGCTGCGGTCACCGGCGGGTGGTTCGCGGCCTGCGCATCCTCCGCTTTCGCGAAAGTGACGAGATAGAAGCCTTGGTCAAAATGGTCAGCTTTGATCGGCCGCACATTGAGCGTGATGACGTCGGTGCTGCCGGCGGTCCCTACCGCCACAGGTGCGGCGTTGACCGACTGCTTCGCCTGGCCCGCGCGAAACAGCGCCGTCCGCAACTCGAGGCGGAGAGCGGGGTGAATCACCTTCGGCAGGTTTGAGCTCGGTTCGCCAGCGGAGAATTGGAGATATTGCGCCGCGTGCTCCGAAAGATGGACGATGTCGTGGGTCTCATTCACCAGGACTGAAGGGGGCGCATACTCCTCGATCAGCTTCAGATGCAACTCGCCGAAGACGATAGAGCGACGATCCTGGCGCCCCTGGTTTGGCTCGCGCGTGCTGATTCCCCCGACACCGTCTCCGACTGCCGCGGCCAGCGCCGGAACGCGGACCCGAGCTCTGGCATCCACCCGATCGTGATCTTCCACGGCTCGAGGCCGAATCGGCACCTTCCATGTGGCGCGCGGTACCGAGCGGCGCACGTAGATGCGATGCTTGTTGTCCACTGGTGCGAAGAGGGGCTGCGCTGCGCTTGTATTTTCGGCACCGCCGATGAAGAGCAAGCCGCCCGAGCGCAGGGCGAAATGCGCGACATCGAATACCTGCTGCTGCGCCGTGGGCGTCAGGTAGATGAGCAGGTTGCGACAGGAGATGAGGTCGAGGTTTGAGAAGGGGGCGTCGCTCAGGAGATTGTGGGCGGCGAAGAGCACCTTCTCGCGCAAGCTCTTCCGCACACGATAGTGGCCGTGATCCTGCGCAAAGAAACGGCGGATGCGCTCTGGCGAGATGTCCGCCTCGATCGTGCTCGGATACAGTCCGGAACGTGCACTATGGATGGCTTGCTCATCGATGTCCGTGGCGAAAATTTGGATCGCTGGCGGGGAATCAAGCCGCTCCGCATGCTCGCTGAGCAGAATTGCGAGAGAGTAGGCTTCTTCGCCTGTCGCACAGCCCGGCACCCAAATCCGCAGCTGGTCCTCCTTCCGCCTCCCCGCGAAGAGCTGCGGGATGTGCACTTGCAGCGCTGCGAAGGCCGCCTGGTCGCGGAAAAAATGGGTGACGCTGATCAAGAGATCCTGCAGCAGATCTGCCGCTTCCGCAGGGTGTTGGCGCAAGAAATGGAGGTAAGCGGGAATCGACTCAACGGAATTCACCTGCATCCGCCTCGCGATTCGTCGAAGGACCGTCGCGCGCTTGTAATGCTTGAAGTCGTGCCCAGTCTGTCGGCGCAGAACGGTTAGCACTTCAGCGAGCGCAGACTCGTCGCGTGTATCGCGTGTTTCGTCGGAAACGGTTTCTCCACCGCCCGCTTCCCGCACTTTTTGATCCGGCTCGGTTGCCTCCAGAATCTCCGGCGGCAACTTCATCGCATCCTCGTTCTGCACGAAGTCGAGCAGCCGCGGAGCCAGCTCCGCCACCGGCAGCACCCAGTCTACGGCCCCAGTCGCAATTGCCGTTGCTGGCATGCTCGGGAATTCGGCTTCGTGGGGATCCTGCGCGATCGTGATGCCGCCCTGCGCTCGGACGTGCTTGATTCCGATCACGCCGTCGGAGTCCGTCCCGGAGAGAATCACCCCCACGGCACGCTGCCCAAAAGACTGCGCGAGTGTGCGGAAGAAAAGGTCGATCGTCACCCGTCGCCCCAGTGCCTGTTGGGGCTCCACAAGGGTAAGCATGCTGTCGTTGAAGGTCAGCTGCTTGCCCGGCGGGATGACGTAAACGTGGTTCGGCTTAACTTTTACCGGCACGTTGACCTGCACGACCGGCATCTGCGTCTTGGTCTGGAGAATGTCTGCGAGCGCGCTCTCATGTTCCGGCGACAGGTGCATCACCACCACAAATGCCAGCCCGGTGTCCGAGCGCATGTCGCTGAAGAACTGCTGCAGCACCGCGATGCCGCCCGCCGAGGCACCGATGCCGACGACCGCCGTCGGCTCGTTCGCATCCCGCCGTTTCTGCGCGCCGGCTCGGGCATTCGCGTTCGTCTCGTCGGTTGCGGCGGGATCGAGGATTTCTGCAGGGGTCGCGGTTTGGTCGGGCATGGGCAACGGGGATGGTGCCCGGCTCCGAACCTAGTGCCGGATGTCGCTTCCTCCTAATGAAAACAATTGGAGCTCAGAATTGCTGTCATTTACTCCCTGTATGCCGCTGCCCGTGGGAGGCAAAAGTCTTGTATCCCCCCGTGGGTGCACTGATTTTGCTCAGCGTATGAGTGCCACCGGCGCAATTAACCAGTCCTCGAATCGACCCGGCTCAGCTGCGGATAACCCGACGGTGCCGCTCATTACGCATGCAAGCGAAACCGAGGAGCGCATGGCCGCGGACCGCCGCGCCCGGGAGATTCGGCAGACAGGCAAGCGCTCGACGCCGCTGCCGCCGGAACACTCAGATCCGCGCATCATCAATGCCGCGGTGGCGGCACTCGCCGAGGCGGTGCGCGATTACGCGATTTTCTTCATGAACCCGCATGGTGTCATCATCTACTGGGGGATGGGCGCGCACCTGATGAAGTGGTGGACGAAGGAAGAGGCCGAAGGCGCGCACCTGCGGCTGCTGTATCCGGAGGGCGGGGCTGAAGATGGAACCGCGGAAGAGCATCTGCGCGACGCCGCCGCGAGCGGTGAGTCTGTCACTGAAGGACAGCGCGTCCGGCGAGGTGGCTCCACCTTTTGGGCTCACGTCACTCTCACCGCGCTCTACGACCCCGAAGGGTCGCTCCTCGGATTTACGAAGGTAACGCAAGACCTGTCGCAGCGGCGTGCCACGGAAGCCGCGGTCGCCCTTGCCAATGAAGCGCAAAGCACCCGCGAAGCCGCCTTGAAGACCGCGCAGGATGCTGACCGAGCGCGCGGGGAGGCCGAAGAAGCCCTTAAACGTGCCGAAAGCTTGCGGGAGCGTGCTGAGCAAGCTGCCGACTTTGCCCGCCAGCAGCACGAACTCGCACAGGCGCGAATCACCACCGAGCTTGAACCCGCGCTCGCGGCCGAACAAGCACAGCGCGCAGCCCTCGGCGCGGAAGTGGATGCCTACGTGCAGATGTTCGCGCACCGCGAGCGCCTGGAAAAAGAAGGCAGACCGCAGAAGTGACATACGTAACTGGTCGGGCCGACGGGCAGTTACTTAGGGGAAGCCGGTGAGGAGAGCCGCCCACGAACACGAATCCTTAGGGGGACAACCTAAGAGCAAGCCGCGGAGTGCCCCGATTGCTGTTCCGCCCGGTTGTTCAAAGTTAAGGACATGCGATCGGACAACTCCCCCCATGGTTCACCACGTCGTCAAGAGTTCCTGCGCCGAACTGTGAAGGTATATAATCCTGGTGGTCTCGATCTGCGACGCGCAACCCAGCTCGTGCGGTGCGTCGGGCACTTTAATTGTGAGGTGACGCTAATTAAAGGTGACGAACGCTTCTTCGCCTGCAGCGTCTTTGCCGTGCTGATCGCTCAGCTTAGGTGCGGTGAAGCGGTCGAGATCGAGGCGGTAGGAGCCGACGCGGAAGAGGCGCTTACTCGGATTGAGCAATTATTCGAAAGCTTCGGTGACTCCAAAGGAAGTTGCTGCAGGTTGAGCAGAACACCGGCGGCAATGGCGGCTTTTTCCTGAGATACAGAAGAGCTTTGCTTGCGAGGTCCTAGTTGGCGGTGCGGTGCAGATCCGCAGCTCGCCGGGCCCGAGCACGAGCGCGCCCCTGGAGCCATCCCAAGTACAGTTATCCGCCAGAGGCGGTTCGCAGCGCGCGAAAGCGGCCGAAAAAACAGAAGCCAAGCGTCAACCAAACCGCGACGCACTCCACGTTCTCGCGACCGCACTGCGATCTCCTGGACGACCGGAATCTGACGAGATTCAGCGGAGCATGTTTTCCAAGCCAACGTATGATCGTAGCTGAGGAACCCCCGGCCACCAACGACTCATCCAGGTAGTCTTACCACGTTAGTGTACGCACCTTCGGCCGAGTCGCGTTGTTCCTCACCTCGACTGGATTGACCATTGAGTCACAGCGCCAAACCGCAGTGCTGCGATTATCCCGACGTGCGCAGGTTACTCTCTTTAACTTTTCTCACCCCGGGCGGGACCGAGCCACACCGTCAGCCACATTTTCACGCAGGAGCCGGAGCAGTTCCTCAGTATCCAATGGCTTCTCCAGGATCGGAATTTTAGCCAAAGGCAGCCTCCGCGTGATCTCCTCCCGCTCAGCTCCGCTACAGATGATGATCTGGATACTCTGAGTTTCCGGGTCGCTAGCAAGTTGCCACGCGACATCCCCGCCATGAAGCGTGGGCATCATGTAGTCAAGCACTACAAAGTGCGGTTGAAACTCACGTGCTGAGGCAAGCGCACGAGTCGATACGTTCTCCTCCCGAACTTCGTGCCCTGCTGATTCGAGGAGGCGGCAAAGCCCATCGTGGTCTGAGGGTCGTCATCAACAACAAGAACTCGAATGGGCGCCGAGGGAGATTCCATCAGAACCCTCAAATCGAAGGAACTTGAGGAGGTGGCCGGGGCTGCACTTATTGGGATCAACTTTTCCACAGCGGCGGAGTCCGCGCTGCCGGGCGAAGCCTGGTGATTCAATCTCGACGAACTCCAATGGTTCATCCTGACGAAAAAGCGTGCGCTCTCCGAATGCTATATGTTAACTTCCGGTGTCTGGCCTCTGCTTTGTTCGACGTTCGTCGATTCAGCGACCCACTCGGGAATGCACCTTCGACAAAATGCTCAACTCGACCCGCTCCGTTGCTTCTTCTGCAGAACAGCAGGAAGTCTGTGCCCGATTCGCCTCGTTCCTGCGCGCGAAGAAGGAGCAGATTTGTGAAACGTGGCTTGCTGAGGTTCGTCGGGACGTTGGGATTCCGACGACAGAAGAGTTGTCCGATCCTCTTCTCCTCGACCACGTGCCAAGGCTGCTCGACAGCCTGTGTGACGCGCTTGCTGTTCATGAAGTCGAGGCTATCTCAGCCGCTGCAGAGGTGGACGCGCGACAGCATGGAACTCAGCGCTACCGTCAGGGGTTTCGACTTGATGAACTGATTCGAGAGCTTGCAAACCTTCGGACTGTTCTCATCCGGTGCCTCGGAGACTTCGGCGTTGAAGAGTCGCGATTTATCGGCAATGCACAAACTTCCACGACCTGCCGTCTGCACCACTTTCTCGACGAGTTCGCCCGCTGGTCGACTGTTCGGTTCGTGCACGAGCAGAAAGACCTACTCCGCAGGTCAAACGAGTCACTCCTGAACGTGTTGAGGGGTGTGTGCCACGAGCTCGGCAACTCCCTGAATGCAATCGGTCTTTCAGCAGAGCTTCTGGTGATAGAACGGCCATCACCAGTCAAAGAGGTCAAAGAAGGAATTAGGCGAGGTATTCAGTTCATGAGAAGAATGCTCCGCGATTTGCAGGAGCTTGCTGACCTCGCTGGTGGAAAGATAACCGTAACTGCAAGCCCCTTTGCTCCCTCGGCCCTTGCTGCCGAGGTCGCATCAGCTTACGAAGCAGTCGCCAGAGCCAAAGGGTTGCAGCTTTCGTTCACATCTGACCCGACTCTTTCCATTCTGGTCACTGACGAGCACCGACTAAAACAGGTGGCTTTAAGGCTCGTCTCGAACGCCATCAACTATACGCAAAGCGGCGAAATCAAGTTTGAGGTTCGTGACGTTGACGCAGAAAGATGGGGAATTGCCGTGTCGGACACAGGTGCCGGTATCGCACCAGAGTTTCAGAAGAAAGTTTTCGAAGAGTTTTTCCGAGTCGCTCAGACTTCTGGAGCAGAGGGCGCTGGGCTCGGCCTTGCGATCACGATTCGGCTGGTGCAGCTTCTCGAAGGCGAAGCAACACTGGAGTCTCAGCCGGGTAAAGGAACTCGGGTTGAAGTGGTGTTACCAAAAGTGTTCAAGTCTGCTTGAGGCGATTATCTTCCTGGTCTCGCGCATGCTCTGCTGGCGTCTGAGCTCTTAGAGTGCGGCCTGCTTCTTCTGGAAGGAGCCTTCGGAGGCGCGATGCTGCCTATTGTATTATGTGAGGCGATCTCGCCGTGCGGCAACGCGGGTATGGCCGCCGAACTCCCGCAGCACACCGAGACCTGCGAAGTCGCGCCGACACGGCAGCCTGGATTCTCGCTTCGGTCTTCGCCTACTGCTTCTTCGAAGCAGGTGTGGTGGCCTTTTTGGGCGCTGGCTTAGCCGCAGCCTTCTTTAATGGTGCCTTCTTTGCCTCAGGTGCTTCAGGCTTCGCAGGCACTCCAAGCAAGGAATCCTTCGCTGCCTTTGCGATGCGGAACTTAACGACAGTTTTTGCAGCGATCTTGATCGATTCGCCGGTCTTCGGGTTCCTGCCCACGCGTGCCTTTCGCTTCTGCTTGATCAGCTTACCAATGCCGGGGAGGGTGAACTCACCGTTCTTCTTCACCTCGCGAAGAGCTATCTCGGAAATGGCTGTGAGGAAAATCATCGCGGTCTTCTTATCCATTGCGGTCTCTTGAGCGATGATTTCCACGAGCTGAGTCTTGGTGAGGCGTTTGGCAGGCATGATCGCGGTTTCTATCTACGCAACCAATGGCGGCAAGGTGATTCGGGCAACTTCAGCACCGGTGTAGTTGAGGAGCAGCGACCGCTACCGAATGGCGGCGGTGAACTACGACTATTCAGTGTTCTTGGGGTATTCGGCCCAGGCTATGGTAAGCGGTGCCTGAAGGTCGCACGACAGAGCGCGCTTTCTTCACTCACACGCTGAAGCTTCTCACGCTCATCTCGCAGGTGACGGCGAAGGCGCAGCGCTTCGTCGCGAAGCATTTTCGACACGAGCGCTTCGGGCGAGCCGTGGTATAGACAGGAGCCATCCATTCCTGATCGTCATGCAAGAATCGTTCCGCAGGAGGCCGTGTTATGTCGGCGCACCCCAGGGAGAAAAGAGAAGTTATCATCGTCTCCGCAGATTGGGCCCCGCGGCGTCCGCCACGCGCGAGTCGGTGGCGCCCGCAGTTGGATTCAGAAGCGAGCAGAGCCTTGCAGAGCAGGCTTAATCCTGCGAGCTCGCTCCAAAATCTCCTCGGCCTCAGCTTGAAGCGCCTTCGCCAGCTCGTTCTGTCGTTTCAAGTTGTCGAGGGAGCGGTTGAGCCGGTGGCAATCCTTGAACGATTCTCGTGCGAGCGCCCGCGTCTGCTCCGCAAGCGCTAAGAGTTCGCTTGGCTGAATCATACCGAAGCTTAAAGCAGGAGGCTTGATTCAGCAGTCAGGCGGTGACACTTCGTTGTGACCGAGCATACCCTCAACGCACCTTGCGAGAATCCATGAGTTCGTCACAGAAGACGTAGCGGCTGCCGCGTACTCCGATGCAGAAGAAGCAACTTATAGAGGTAGAAGGCCGCGAGCTGACTGTCTCGAATGCCGAGAAGGTGTACTTCCCTGAGAGTGGATTTACCAAGGGCGAGGTGATCGCGTATTACTCAGCGATTGCGGAGGTCATTTTACCCCATTTGCGTGATCGGCCACTCACGCTGAAGCGCTTCCCTGAGGGAATCAAAGGCGAGCACTTCTACGAAAAGAACGCGCCGAAGCACACGCCGTCGTGGGTGCAGCGCTTCGCCGTTCCTCGCAGCGAAGGCGGATCGGAAATCAACTACGTGCTGTGCAACGATCGCGCGACGCTCCTCTGGGCCACAAACCTTGGGGACATCGAGAAACACATGCTCCTGGCGCAGGCTCCGGAGATAGGTCGGCCGACTTCGATCGTTTTCGACCTCGATCCAGGGGAACCTGCGGACATCCTTGATTGCGGGCGCGTCGCGCTCCATCTGCGGGGAGTTTTAGAGGCGTTGAATCTGGAGTCGTTTGTCAAAGTCTCCGGCTCGAAAGGACTGCATCTCAGCGTTCCGCTGAACAGCCAAGTCACCTACGAGATGACGCAGCCTTTCGCGAAAACCATTGCGGAGCTTGCGATGCAGCAGATCCCGGATCAGGTGGTGGCCGAGATGGCGAAGACGCTACGCCGCGGCAAGGTGCTGATAGACTGGAGCCAGAACTCCGATTTCAAAACGACAGTGGGAGTCTATGCGATGCGGGCGAAGGAGGGCGGCCCTTTCATCTCGTTACCGGTCACGTGGGATGAGCTGGCGAAAGCAGTGAAGCGCGGGAAGCGTGAGGCGCTCTTCTTCACGCCAGCCGCCGCAGTAAAGCGCATCAAGCGCCTCGGTGACCTATTCGCACCAGTGCTGACGATGCAGCAAACGCTGCCGTCTGCCTTCACCGAAGCATTGGCTGCGGCACCGCCCCCAAAGCTCAATTCCTGGCCGCGCAATCGCAGTCGGTCAGGTCGGGATCATGACAAGAGCCTTCGCGAGTATGCGGCCAAGCGCGATCACACGCGCACCCCCGAGCCGGCCGCGCGTCCACCGGAGAAGAGTGCGGGGAAAGGCGTGCATCGGTTCGTTATTCAAAAGCACGAGGCGAGTCATCTGCATTACGACTGGCGACTAGAAATGCAGGGCGTGCTGCGTTCGTGGGCAGTGCCGAAAGGTCCGCCGACCAAACTGCGCGAGGCGCGGCTGGCGATGCACGTGGAAGATCATCCACTCGAATACGAAAGCTTCGAAGGTACAATCCCCCCGGGCAACTACGGCGCAGGCACGGTGATGGTCTGGGATCGTGGCGAGTATGAAGACCTGACCGGAAACCCCGCAGCTGCCTTTCACGCCGGAAAGATGCACCTGATCATGCGGGGCAAGAAGCTAAAGGGTGAATGGATCCTGGTGAAGGATCGGCGCGAGGAAGACAGCAATAAATGGCTGCTCATCAAAGCTGGGGAGGAAATGCAGGCGTTTTCTGAAGAGGCCGACGATTGCTCGGTGATCAGTGGCCGAACAATGGAACGCATCGCGAAGGACAATGATGCACAATGGAAGAGCACCACGCCGGCGGAGAAGCACGCGAGACGCCCGCCGCCGAGCCACCTCATAGTAAAGCCGGCCTTTATAGAGCCAATGCAGTGCAAGACTGTAACCAAGCTGCCTTCGGAGGCTGGCTGGACGTTTGAGATTAAGTTCGATGGTTACCGCTGTCTCGCAGTGAAGAACGGCGAAGAGATCACGCTCTTTTCGCGCAATGAGAAGACATTCAACGACCGCTTCCCGGGCGTCGTGGAAGCGCTCCGCACAATCAAAGGTGACTTTGTTCTCGACGGCGAAATCGTCGCACTCGACGAGCACGGAAAGCCGTCCTTCCAGCTTATCCAAAATTCCCGATCCCGAGCTCTACAGGTCTATTTATACGCATTCGACCTCCTCAACCAGAACGGCGAAGCGTTGCACCTAGAGCCAATCGAGCGACGGCGCGAGCGGCTGAATGAGCTGCTGTCGAGCCCCGTCGATCCGCTCCGGCTTTCGCCGTTGCTGCAAGCGCCCGCGAGTCAGGTATTGGAGGCAGTGCAGACCCTCGGGCTCGAAGG
>DASVRY010000329.1:0-5845 GCA_036388395.1 Chthoniobacteraceae bacterium | reverse complement strand
AATGGCCGTGATCTAAGAGGAAGCCGTGATTATCGAATCGTTTGCCGAAATAAATGGCGAGAAACACGCCAAAATAGTCTCCTACGAAGCGATAATGCGGCGGTTGGCGTTTCTGCTCCTCTTCTGGCGTGCGCTCCCGTTCTCGGAAAGTTAGGGCGAAAAAATTGCGCGAGTATCGACTCGCTGGATCCAAGTCATAACCGCCGAATCCGAATGTCGGCCACGCATGCGTCAACGCCAAGTTTGCAGCGCCGAGTTCTGCCACCAGCCGGGCCGGTGAAGAAAGAATCAACGTGAAGCTGAACTTGTCGGGACGATAGGAATCCATCTCAATGAGCTCCGAGGTTTCACATGGCCTTATCCATTGTGCAGATGATTAGCAATTCCTCAGATCCGAAGCCCGCAGCCTGCCGCCCGGCCGCAGACGTGACGCAGCCGCAGATCGCGGAAGTGGTGGCCGCCGCCGTCGCGCTGCGCGGCTTGCGCCGGGAGATCACGGCCCAGCTCGGACACTCCCTCCGCGAACTGTACCGCACTCTCGAAGAGCCCGGCGACAACCCCCTCCGCGAAACCCACACCCGCCTCGACACCGCCGTCCGAGCCGCCTACGGAATGTCCAAGGTCGCCGATCCGCTCGCCTTTCTCCTCTCCTTTAACCTGGAGCTCGCACGCAAAGAAAAAGCCGGCGAGAAAATCACCCCGCCCGGCCTGCCGCTGCCGGGATCTAAGCGCGCATCGTTTAGCACTGACGACTGCGTGCGAGTCTCGGTACCGGTATAGGCGGAGATATATGGCGCACGACGAACACCTCGCAATACTGCTGAAGGGAATCCGAGCATGGAACGCGTGGCGCGGAAGTGACCTCGGGACGAAGCCGGATTTGTCAGGTGCCAACCTCTCGGGCCGGTATCTTCGAACTGCCGACTTTAGCTATACGGACCTGAGGGGCGCAAACCTCTCTCAAACAAATCTCGGCTTCACGGATTTTTCGAGTGCGGATCTCACCGACGCAAATCTTGCTGATTCCAAACCGCGAAGCGCCGAATTCATCAACACGGATCTTACAGGTGCCGATTTGACGGGCGCAAATTTCGATGGGGCCCGATTTGATGGCGCCGAGCTTGAAGGAGCGAATTTCGACGGAGCGAATATCTCCTTAACCGCATTTGTGGATGTTGATCTAAGTAAAGCAAAGGGACTCGCCCAAGCGCAACAACCTGGTCCCTCTAGTGTCGGAATCGATACCTTCTACAAATCGAAAGGAAGAATCCCTGAGAGCTTCCTCCGCGGGTGCGGGGTGCCAGAGAGCTTTATCACGCAGATGCACGCGCTCATTGGCGCGGAGGACGGCATCCAATTCTACTCCTGCTTCATCTCCTACAGCTCCAAGGACGAAGAATTTGCCCGGCGGCTCCATGGGCGGATGCGCGATGCGCACCTGCGAGTCTGGTTTGCGGCGGAGGACATCCAGGGCGGCAAGAAGCTGCACGAGCAGATCGAAACCGCGATCCGCGTTTACGACAAACTGCTCATCGTGCTCTCCGAGGCGAGCCTGCAAAGCGAATGGGTGATGACCGAGCTGCGCAAGGCACGCAAGGCCGAGCGCCAGAGCGGCGAGCGGAAACTTTTTCCTGTGCGGTTGGTGGACTTCGAGACGCTGCGCGATTGGGAGTGCTTCGATGCTGACGGAGGCAAAGACCTAGCCGTCGAACTGCGCGAATACTTCATTCCCGACTTTTCAAACTGGAAGAACCACGACGCCTTCGAGGCGGCCTTCGCACGGTTGCTGAAGGACCTGAAAGCGGTGGGCTCTCCGAGTAGATAGCTTTAGAACCTATGGCCGATAATGACTTGCTCATGCGTCTCGCGCAAGGTCCCGAAGCTTGGAATGCTTGGCGGGCGAAGGCAAAACTGAAGCATCCCGACCTGAGGGAAGCTAACCTGGCGAACACGTCCCTAGGCATGTTCGACCTACGAGGAGCAGATCTGGTCGGGGCAGATTTCACGCATTCCAATCTCGCAGGCGCGATCCTTCAGAGTGCTGATCTGACAAATGCGAACTTAACCGGTGCCAACCTTGCGGTCGCGACCCTGACCGGAGCGATCCTCCGCGGCGCAGTCTTGGGTGGAACGGACTTCACGATGGCGAACCTCGATGGGGCTGACTTTGCTGGCGCTAT
Organism: Chthoniobacteraceae bacterium; assembly: GCA_036388395.1. Lineage (GTDB taxonomy): Bacteria > Verrucomicrobiota > Verrucomicrobiia > Chthoniobacterales > Chthoniobacteraceae > DASVRY01. Next base: position 3,665 of record DASVRY010000329.1, on the reverse strand, counting down.
AATGTCACTGACCCACTTTGGTGATTGTGATTTGAGGCGGGTCTTGGGTCTGGAGGCCGCGATCCACGAGTTTCCGTCCGGTATTCCTCTCGACACGATCTATCGCTCCAAGGGAAAGATCCCAGAGAACTTCCTGCGTGGGTGCGGTGTGCCGGAGAGCTTCATCACGCAGATACATTCGCTCGTGAACGCAGAGGACGGCATCCAGTTCTACTCCTGCTTCATCTCCTATAGCACCAAGGACGAGGAGTTCGCCCGGCGGCTCCACGGGCGGATGCGCGACGCGCACCTGCGCGTTTGGTTTGCGCCGGAAGATGTTCAGGGCGGGAAAAAACTGCACGAGCAGATCGAGACGGCGATCCGCGTTTACGACAAGCTGCTCATTGTCCTCTCCGAAGCCGGCCTGCAGAGCGAATGGGTAATGACTGAGCTGCGCAAGGCACGCAAGGTCGAGCGTCAGAGTGGAAGACGGAAGCTCTTTCCCGTGCGGCTCGTTGACTTCGAAACCTTAAGGGACTGGGAATGCTTCGACGCAGACAGCGGCAAAGACCTCGCAGTCGAGCTACGAGAATACTTCATCCCCGATTTTTCTAACTGGAAAGATCACGACGCGTTCGAGGCCACCTTTGCACGTCTGCTCAAGGACCTTTGTGCGGAAGAAAGCATGCAGCCGTGACGGCCAGTTGTCCCATCGCTCCTGCTCGCCGCTGCTGAAGACTCAACGCCTCGCGATCTCTGGGTCGACGTGAGACGCCCTTGGCCGTGCGCCCGTGGTTCGCCTAGGCGCGCAGTGTAGTAGGATCCCACGGACATTGCTCCGTCGCTGGAGCCGGTGCGGGAGATAAGCGGGCTAGAACGCTCGCATGCACATCAATCCCCGTTTCGTTCTTCCACTCCTCGCCTGTGCGCTACTCGGCGGCTGCGCGGGTCTTAGCCCAACGCGCATCATCGGCAATACCGCGGGTGCCGCAGGCGGCGCGATCCTCGGCAACGCATTAGGCAAAGGTGATGCGCTGACGACAACGGTCGGCGCGGGAGCTGGCGTGCTCCTCAGCGAGTCGCTCCAAGCTCGGAGCAACTCCGCGCAGCAGCGCTCCTACGCTGCGGGCTATGAAAAAGGACAGAGCGATGCCGCCAAGCGGCAGTGGCAAACTCTCAACGAGCGGCAGCGCACCGCGCCGCACAACGACGATGCCGCGCACGTCCGGCTCCTGGAGGTGCCTTTGCCAGAGCGGCAGATCAACGGCGTCACCTTCGCTCCCTCAACCGCAACGCTGCGCATTCAGGAATAGCACCGCCTCTTCCCAAACAGCTCCTACTCTTATGAAACTCGTTCTCGCACTCACTGCTCTCGTCAGCACCGCGCCGGTTCTCCCCGCGCAGTTTATCGTCACTAACCCAATCTCGGACGTTCTCTCCGAGACGCTGCACTTGGAAGAAGTCGCCAACCAGTTGGAGATGATCAACAACCAGGTGCAGCAGATCCAAACGCTGACCGCGCAGCTTCAGCAGGTGCAGGCTTATGTAAAGGCGTTCGGCGATCCGGAGCAGCTCTTGCAGATCACCGGGGCCGACCAACTCATCGGCAGCCTTCAGCAAAGCGGCGTCGGGCAGACCATCGGCGAGCTTCAGCAGCTCGCTAGCGGAGTGGAGGCGCTTAGCTACGACGCGAACGGTCTCTACCAAAGCTTGGGTGCAACCTTCACTACGCCTAGCGGGGTGGAGATGCCACGAATGGAGGAGTTGTATCGGAAGTACGGCGCGATCCAGCAAGGTTCTCAGAACTTCCAAGCGGTCACTGACGACGTGCTTTCCCGCCGCGAGTCCTTGCGGCAGCAGATCGCCAGCACGACGCAGCAACTCCAGGCCTCCACCACGGACGCCGAGACGCAAAAGCTCACAGGCGTGCTGGTCGGCTATAACGCCGAGCTGCAAGCAGTAGACCGCGAGATCGAGCAGGCTGCGGCTCAGCTTGCAACGCAAGACATCGAGAACCGCGCAGATAAGGAGCGGCAAGAGCAGGCGCGGCGCGAGGAACGGCAGGCACAGTTGCAGGAGGGCACGCGGCGCTATGGCGAGGTCTTCCCGCTCGACGCCTCGGCCCCGGCATTTCGCAGCCGCTAACTCGCCATGAACAACTTCGAGACAATGTTCCCGAATTTCCTGCCGCACTGCATGGAGATGAACCGAGTGCTCACGCCGATTGCCTTCGTGCTACTCGTGGTCGGCGTTGTCTCATCCACGATCACTGGACAGCGAAGCGCAGGCGCGTATGCCCGAACCTTCGCGCGCACCTTTGCTTTCGCGGCTGTGCTCGCATCGCTCGCGACCTGGGGCGGTGAAGTCGCGTCAATCGTGGACACAACGGTGAGGGACACGCTGAAGGCGAATCCCGCAGAAGTACATGCGCAGTATCAGAAAGCACTGGAGCTCAAAAAAGGCACGGGCGAAGAGCGCTCGTGGTGGGATGTGCTCGATGGGCAGGCTATCTTTGAAACGGTTATCTCAGCGGTGATGTTCCTTCTCGGCGGGCTGGCGAGCGTCATCGTGTTCTACAGCTACCTGGTTCAGAAGTTCGTCCTCTACCTGGCTTATGCCCTGGCGCCGATCTTCATCGGATTCCTCGCGGTGCGAACACTGCATTCGATCGGAGTGTCGTTCCTGCTCGGCTTCGCCGGCATTCTCTGCTGGCCGCTCGGCTGGGGCGCAGCATCGCTAGTAACGGCAGGACTGATCGACTTCATGACGGATCAAAGCTTCTTCGTCGCAGGCGGCGTGGGAGCAAGTGCCGGATACGGATTTCAAAACCTGATGGGTACGGCAGTCCTTGCGCTTTGGCTCATCACCAGCACGATCGCTGCGCCCGTCTTAATCCAGAAAGCAATCTCCACCGGAGCGCACATTGGCGGAGCGCTCATCGCCACTACAGCCACCGCAGGGGCAGCTGGCGCGACTGCAGGATCAGGCGCGGCAGCCTCGATCAGCTCAGGCGGTAGGGCCGTCGCTGCGATGGCTGGAATCGCGGGCGGGGCCATTGCAGCGACGGCTGGCGCTGCGGAGGCCGCCACGAGCGGCAGCTCCTATTCGCCGATGGGCAATTTGCTCGGCTCGCTGGCTAGCCAACGCGGTGCATCACGGCGGCTACCAAAACCCAAGAAGGACGATCCGACAGGCGACAAGGCCGTCCGCGAGATGCTCGAAGACACCCGTAACTAAACCCCTTTATGACCACTGCACCCACATCACCTCCCGAGCTGCGCGCCACGGTGCCGCCGCTGCACAGCCCACCCATCCCGCGGCGCTCGTCCGACCCCACGCGTGTCTTCATCGACAAGGATCGCCTCGCGCGATTCTGGTTTCTCGCCGCAGCCGCGGTGCTGGCCGGATCCGCAGTGGAGCGGATCCATCTGGCTCGCACGCTGAAGGAGCGCGAACGAGTGGTGATCGTCGATCCCGCTGGCACCTTCTTCGTCTCACCACTCCTTCAATTCCAGGAAGCGCGTGAACTACATGCGCAGCAGAGTACGCTCGCCGCGGTCGCATTCTTGACGCGGAACCCGAAGGGCTTCGATCACATGGATCTGCTGAAGCAGATGTTTCTAAAGGATGCGGAAGCCAAAGCGCGCTCGCAGTGGAGCGCAGAGGAGCCGGAGTTCAAAGCCAAG
>DASVRY010000328.1:0-5076 GCA_036388395.1 Chthoniobacteraceae bacterium | reverse complement strand
TGGGGAAGTCCGCGCGATCGCGGTGAAGCTCGCCGCCCTTCGGCAGCAGCGCGGATTGCGAGAGAAGCTGCGCGCCACGAATGCGGAGCTGTTCGATTTCATGACGAAGCGCGTGCAAGTGGGTGAGGCATCTCTGGTCGAAACCACGCAAGTGCAGCTGGAGGGTAGCCAGATCAACGCCTCACTGCTCGTCCTCGAAAGTGAGCGCGTGGCATTGCTCGGTGAACTCCGGAGTTCGCTCGGCCTGCCGGGAGCGGAAGTGGAGATCACCGGCGATCTGCCATCCCCCTCCCTCGACTTTGCCGGGAGTGCTGGTGAACGCGCGGACCTCGAAGCAGCCCGCCACACGGCCAATGCGGCTCGCGAGAGCGCAGCCCTCGCGCGTGCGGGCAAATGGACGGACTTCGAGTTTGGCCTCACGGCGGAACACAGCCGCACCGAAGATGCGCCTGAAGGTTATTCCCGCGATACGATGCTTGGCTTCCGCTTCCGCCTCCCTCTCCCGCTCTGGAATGCCAATGAAGGTCCGATCCGCGAGAGTCGGGCGGCGGCCGCTCGGGCCGAGGAGGAGGCGCATGCCCTCTCGCTGCAGATTCAGGCGGAGTCTCGTGGAACCCGTGACGAGATGCAGGCGCTCGCGAAAATCGTTACCGTGCTCAACGACCAGCTCATCCCGCAGGCGCAGCAGATCGAAGAGCAGCTCCGCACTTCCTACTCGACCGGACAAGTGCCGCTGCCGGAGGTGGTGCGCGCGCGCAGCCGGCGCTTCGATCTCGAAGTGCAGCGCCTGGAAATGCTCCGCAACTATCATCTGGCGCGGACGCGGCATCTTACGGCGACAGGTGCAATCCTCCGGGATGATCGCGTTAAGACGAAACGCAGCTTCAAGTGACACGAGGGCGCTGCAGTTAATGAACGAGCGTCTTCAACAGGGCTTCACAAAGGCCGGATTTGCCGGAGCGCAGCGGCACCTATTTCTGTGCATTGGTCCCGATTGCTGTGAGTCGCAAGCGGGCGAGCAGCTGTGGGATTACGTTAAAAAGCGCACAAAGGAAGTTTCGCTGAAAGCGATGCGGACCAAGGCGGGCTGCTTCCGCATCTGCACCGAAGGACCATGGCTCGTCGTGTATCCTGATGGCATCTGGTATTCGCGAGTGACCGCTGCCCGGTTCGAGCGAATTCTGCAGGAGCATCTGATCGGTGGAACCCCGGTGCAGGAGTGGATCATCGCGCAGAACCCGCTGGCATGCCACGGCGAGCAGTAGAGGGCGAAGTCAGGCGTCGGCGAAGAACCGCCTTATGAGGAAGCCGTGACAACACGGCAGTCATCCTGAGCGGAGCGCCGGTGAAAAGCGGGCGCAGCGCAGTCGAAGGATCCCGTCGCAATCACCAGCAACTCCGCTCCAGGAGAAGGCGACATTCACGGTTGCTGCGAAGCGGTGTTTTCTCGGACCTTCTACGGGGTCCTTCGACTGCGCGCCCAAAGCGGCGCTCCGCTCAGGATGACCCGACAGGTTTAGGAGAACGGCTGCTGCTGTCCATCCTCTCAGAGCTACACCACTGCGGGAGCGGCGTCTTCTTCAGCCCGCTTGATTTCCGTGCGGAGATTGCGGCCACCAAGGCCGCTCCACCAGAGAACGATGGGCGCGGCGATGAAGATCGAGCTGTAGGTGCCGACAAGCACACCAATGAGGATCGCAAAGGCGAAGTCATTCAGCACCGGCCCACCGAAGAGATAAAGGCCGAGCGTGGTGAGCAACGTGGTTCCGCCTGTGAGAATCGTGCGGCTGAGCGTTTCGTTGATGCTCAGGTTCATGATCTCGATGACGGACCCGCGGCGGCCGTTTTTGATGCCTTCACGAATTCGATCAAAGACGACGATCGTGTCGTTCACCGAGTAACCGGCGATCGTCAGGATCGCGCCGACGATCACAAGAGAGAATTCCCGGCCGAAAAGTGCGAAGCAGCCAATCGTGATGATCACGTCATGGAGCAGCGCCACAATCGCCGCGACCGCGAAGGAGAACTCGAACGTGAGCGTGACGTAGATCAGAATGCCGACCATTCCGAGGAACAGCGCGATGAGCGAATTGGTGGCCAGCTCACTCCCGACGAGACTTCCAACCTTCTCCGATTGCTCCACCTTGAAGGCGGCCTGCGGGAAGGTATCGATGAGCAACGAGCTGATGCGCTCGCTCGTATCGATGGGGCTGCGAATCGTGAGAAACTCCTTGTTCGCCGAGCGCTCCGTCTGGACGACGTGATCGTTGAACCCTGCGCTGGTCAGTGCCTGCCGCACTTCGTTCTCGGTAGGTTTCGATTGCGTGGCCTCCATCACGAGCCGATCGCCGCCGCGGAAATCGACGCCGAAATTCCGCTCTCCCCGCATCGCAAAAATCGCCACCGAGCCAGCGATAACCAAAAATGATAGCGTGATCGCAGCCTTGCGCTTCCCGAGGAAGTCGAAGTTCGTCGCCTTGATCAGGTTCGACATCGTGATTTTCTTCATCACGCCTGTCTTGAGCGCCCATTCGAAGAGGTTCCGCGTGACGACCAGCGCGGTGAAGAGCGAGGCGATGATGCCCATCGTTAGTGTGACCGCGAATCCCTTCACCGGTCCGGTCGCTTTCCAGAAGAGAATCACTGCGGTGATCAGCGTCGTGATGTTCGAATCGAAGATCGCGGAGAACGCCTTGTCGAAAGCCGCTTTGACCGCGGCTTCGATCGACTTCCCGGCGGCGAGTTCTTCACGCAGACGCTCGTAAATGAGCACGTTGGCATCGATCGCCATGCCAAGCGTGAGGATGATGCCGGCGATACCCGGCAGCGTCAGCACGGTGTTAAAAAGGCCCATCGCTCCGAAGAGCAGGATGAGATTGATCAGCAGCGCGATGTTCGCAATGAGCCCGGAGAACCGGTAATACGCCAGTACGCACAAAACCGTCAGCGCAAGGCCGAGCAGACCCGCGAAGACACCGCTGTTGATGGAGTCGGCGCCGAGAGAGGCGGAGGCGCTGCGCTCTTCCTCGATCGTCACCGGAGTAGCGAGCGGGTTCTCGAGCACGCTCGCAAGGGTGCGGGCTTCAGTTTCGGAGAAGCTGCCGGTGATCGAAGCAGTGCCGCCGTACATCGCTTCCCGAATTTCCGGCGCAGACTGCACCACCCCGTCCAAGACGATGGCAAAGCGGTTCCCCACGTTCGCCGCGGAGAGTTCTCCAAAAAGTTCAGCGCCTTTGGTGTTAAAGCGCATATTGATTCCCCAGCCTTGCTGATCAAACGTCGCAAAAGCAGCAGTCACCATGTCGCCGGGAATGTCGGCTTTTTTCTTTACGAGCAACTGCTCGGTGACGGGCTTGCCCTTGCGCTCAAAACTGTAGGTTTCGAGCTTGTAAGCTGGATCCGGTGGCTCCTGGCCGGCAACGATCAGGTCACTTTTCGGATGCACCATCTTGAACTCCAGCTTGGCCACCTGCTTGAGCTGGTTGCGGGCTTCATCGAGCTTGGCCGTATCAAGACCCGGGATCTGCACGAGAATGCGATCAGACCCTGAAGGGGTGATAACCGGCTCGCTAGTGCCCATCCGGTCAACCCGTTTACGGATCACTTCCACCGCCTGATCCACCATCGTCGGCGTGATCTCGCGGCGTTCACCCTTGTCATCAGGCTCCGCGATGAGCCGGATCAGGAATGATGTGCCGCCCTGCAGATCAAGACCAAGCTGGATTTTGTCCTTTGGAGGGTAGACTGAGGCAAGACAAAGGAAGACCAGGAGGACAGTCAGTGCCGTACCGAGGATTCGCTTGATCCGATCGCTATCGGTGAAGAAATACCACGCAAAAAGGCTCAGCAGGAGCAGGCCAGTGAAGAAGGTCCCAAACGGCGACATCTGATGAAGGGGGTGAGCTTACGCTTTGGTTTCGGTGCTCTCGCTGCTGGATTTCACAACAGTGGAGACGGCGGATTTCTCGATCTCAATCTTCACGTTGTCAGCGATCTTAAGGATGAAAGTGGTGTCCTTCACGTTGGCGATCATGCCGTGAATACCGCTCGCGGTAATCACTTTGTCCCCGGTTTTCGTGGCCGAGATTTGCGCGAGCAGAGCCTTTTGCTTCTTCTGCTGCGGGCGGATGGTGAGGAAATAGACGAGCGCAAAGGCGAACATCATCCAGACGAGCATGTTCATGCCTGGGTCCGGCGGCCGGACGGGAGCGGGCGTCTGGGCAAGGAAGAGAAGCGTCTCGAAGATCATGCAATAAGAAGGATGTCCCGACGGAGCCGGGCAGCCGGAAAATCGGGAGGCGAAGGTTAAGCAGCGCCTCCTGTTTGTCCAAGGTTTTATCTGAGGCGACAGGAGCGCTTCAGCCAGGGCGCTATCGTGAGGATACCACTGGATCGCGACGCTCCGCCGAGAGGAGGAAAGCCACGCCGCGAATCCGGCGCACGTCGAGTAGTTGCACGAGCTGCAGGGCGAGCACGATGCGGCGCCGGATGGCCCGATCCGGGATCTCGCGCGGGAGTTCGTGAAGAGGCAGGCGCTTTTCCTCTCCGAGCAGGTCGAGCAAGGCGGCTGCATACTCCAGCTCGCGATCCGTGAGCCGTTGATAAGCCGACAGATTGCCCCAGACGGCCAGAGTGGCGCGTGGGATCGCGAGGAGGAGATCTGCGCAGATCTCCGGGATGGTCTTGCGGTCGCGCGGCATCGCATCCGGGCGAAAACAACTGGCCATCCACGTGAAGAAAACGAGCAGTCCGGCGCTGTAGATGAAAAGCGTCGGGAGCGATTCGGGCGGCCGGGCTTCGATGCCGCGCGTGGTGCTGAGGGCGAGAAGCGTGAGCCAGTAAAGGATGGCGTAGAGCACGTACCAAAGTGCGGCGGCCACGAAAAGTGTGAGCACCGCGAGCAACACCACGCGCCGGTTGTGCTCCGCTAGATGCTTCCGGAGGCGTTGGGCCGACCAAATCACGGCACGCTACGAGCCTCGGCGTCGCTGGGCTGAAGAGGTTTAGCCACAGATGGACACGGATGAAACACAGATGAGAAAAGGAAAGGAGAGCGTCTTTGTCTCGACGTGCATG
>DASVRY010000327.1:0-2464 GCA_036388395.1 Chthoniobacteraceae bacterium | reverse complement strand
GTTATCTCGCAGCTTCTGCTCCCGCGGCTGGATGGTAAAGGCCGGGTCGCAGCTTTCGAGATCATGGTGAACACGCCATCGATCGCCGCCTTAATCCGGGACAACAAGACCTTCCGCATTGGCAACGACATTCTCACCGGGTCCAAATACGGAATGGTTTCGCTCGAGGCGTCCCTAGTCGATCTCTACCTGACCGGTGTGATCTCCTACGAGCAGGTGCTCGGCAAGGCGCAAGATCCTCAGGCGGCGATCCAACTCATCGGCGAGCGAAAACCGCGCGGGCGCTGAAACTCTCGAGTCAGGAAGTCCGCTGCTCGAGGAAAGCCAGCGCCTTGTCGTAGCTCCGGCGCTCGAGGAAGTGCGCGAGCTGCCGATCCACAGGCGGCGGCAGTTGCTGCTCGAGGCTCTCAACGCGTCCTGAGACTTCCTGGAGCCGAGCAAGATGTGCGGCGGAATCACGCGCGTAGGCCTCGCGGTCGGCAATAACCTCGAGCCGTTCGCGTAGCGCAGCGGCGAGCTCGGTATATGGATCAGAAGTCATGCAATCGGTGGAATGGGGTGCGCCCGTCCTGCAATCTTACTGGCTCTTCGCAAGCGCAGCTTTCCGCGTCTTCGGCTTGCTGGCGCTCTCCTCGCGCAACTGGCGTTCCGCTTCCACCCAATCCTGATGCTCGTCGCCCGAAAGCCCTTGGTTCCGGCGTTTTTCCGAGATGAAGTAAGCCCGTAGAGCCACATCAGCTTCTGTGAACTTGTGAGTGGCCGTAGCTCGGACTTCAGGTGCTGCTGCCTTGCTCGCTTTCGCGGCCTTTGGCTGAGCGGTTGCCCGCTTCGCCACTGGTGGAGCAATTGGAGCTGCTTCTGCCACTACTATGGGGAGCGCCGAGATGGTGCGCTTCCTGGCCACTGTCGGTGTCACGCACTTCGTTCCAGTGACCGCTTTCGTCTTTGTGGCTGGCTTGGTCGCGCGAGTGCCCGTCGACGGTTTTGAGCTTTGATCGTTTTTTCCCATAAGTCTTCGTTTGTGTTGGAGATGTTCTGGGGAACCGCCGGAGCGGTGAAAAACACGGATGCGGATGTAATTAGATCCTTCGCATTGGTAAACAAAAAACTGATGCGCGGCAGTTCTGCCGGAAGTCGTCACGAGGGGATCGGCGGACCGCTTGTTGATTCATTAGTGCCGCTATGCTGCTGGGTTACCGGCGAGCATTGACACGCCGTGCAGTGCTCCTAGGTTTGCGCTCGGCCATGGCTGATCCCGATCCAACCGCTAGCGGTGCTTCTTCCTCGCCGCTTTTTGCAACGCGGCCCACCGGTAGTGGCTTTCCGCCGAACATTGCGGCCGGCCTCGCCTGCATTTTCTCGATCATTGGCGGCGTCATTTTCCTTGTGCTCGATCGCGCCAACCGGCTCGTGCGTTTCCACTCACTGCAATCGATATATCTCGGGATCTTCATTCTCTCCGTCTCACTGGTCTTCAAGACGGCTGAGCTGATCTTTAGCCAGGTGCCGTTTGTGGGAAAATTGCTGATCTGGGTTTTTAGTGGTGTGCATCTGGTGATCTCCGTTGCCTGGTTTGTGGCATATCTGATCTCGATCGTGCAGGCCTTTGCGAATCGCGAATGGGAAGTGCCGTTCATCGGCGCGGTGGTCCGCCGGCAGGTCGCCATGCTGCCGAAGTAACAGGTCGCCTTACCCAACTGCCGCTGCGTTTGCAGCAAGCCGGGAGCAGAGCTCTGCGTGGTCTTCGTCACCCGTGAGATTCACAATCTCGAAAGCGGTTTCGCGGCGGAACCAAGTCATCTGCCGCTTGGCGTATCGGCGGGTGGCCTGCTGAATGGCCGAGATGCAATCGCTCTGACCAACCTCTTTGGCGAGCAGTGCCCGGATTTGGCGGAGTCCGATCGCCTGACTCGCCGTGGGGCCTGCTTCTCCCGACGCTGAAACTTCCTCTACCCCTCCCGCGGAAAACATCTCGTGCGTTCGGCGGTCGATTCGGTCGTCCAGCTCCGACTTTTCTCTGTTAAGGATCACGCCTTGGAGCGGGTGGAGCGGATGACGGTGCTCGTCAATGAAACGCGAAAATGGCTCACCTGTGAGCAGACAAACTTCCAGCGCGCGCACAACTCGACGGGGGTTTCTCAGATCGATACGTGAAGAACTCACCGGGTCCAGCTCAGCCAAACGGGCATGGAGTTGGGGCAGGGGAATCGCTTCCAGTTCCGCGCGAAGCGTGGCGTCTGCTTGCGGCAGTTCACTGAGACCGTGGGTGAGTGCCCGGACGTAAAGGCCCGTGCCTCCGCAAACAACCGCGACCTTCCCGCGCGCGTGGATCTCGGTTATCCGCGCACGGGCCATGGAAGCATATTGGGCAACGTCAAAGGCGCGGGTGAGGTCGATCTCCCCAACCAGGTGGTGCGGCAGGCGGTCCAATAGGGACGGCTCCGGTTTCGCCGTGAGCAGATCC
>DASVRY010000326.1:0-4391 GCA_036388395.1 Chthoniobacteraceae bacterium | reverse complement strand
CACCAGACCAGCGGCTGGCGAAATAGGTGGCGTTCACGGGCGCGCCGGGCCACGGGGCGACCGTGTAATCGTAGCCCACGAGGGCGTCTGGCGCCGGCCGACCGCCCAAGCCATCGCGCAGCAGCACGCGGTTTGTCATGCGCGGCGGATTGGTCGACGAGGGTTGTGTCGCGCCGCTGGTCGCTTCGTTGAAGAATTCCGCAGTCAGACCTTGGCCATTGGCCCGCACATCGTCTGAGATGATCACCGCAGCGGTGCCGACGCCGCCCATCGTGTAGGCCGCATCGGGAGTGATGGTCAGCACCGCTGATTCACTCGACTCCACCTGGGCGTCTGCCAGCGGACGAATGTTCACCGTGACGCTTCTCACGCCTAGACCCAGCGTCACTGAGCCGCTCGCGGCCTCGTAGTCAGCACCCGGAGCTGCGCTCCCGCTCATCGCGTAGCGGACCGTCACGGGATTCAAATTCCCGCTGCGACGGATGACGATCGCGCCTGAATCCGGTGTGGAGTTGGCATTCGCTGGCTCGGTGGCAACCTCGTCTGCTGCAGCGAGGGAGACGGTGTTCGTGGCGGCGAAGGCCTGCGTGATTGCCGTTAGATCGTCTGGCGAATTGAGGCCGCCGCTGTGGGTGTCATGTGGATTAAAGCCCAGCACGCGCTCTTCCCAATCCGTCACCTGATCTCCGTCAGAATCCACATCCTGGACGATCACCCGGTAATAGTTCACTCCCCCCGACGGTGGCGGAACAACGATCACACCCTCGGCCGCATTCGCGAGTACCGGGCTACCGACATTTTGCCAATCTGCCGCATCCAACGAAGCGGTCCCCTGAGCCTGATAGCGCTTTCCTGGCTGACTCGGAAACTCCAGCCGCAAGCCATTCGCGTCGCGGGTAAGCCGCGAGACCCGCACCTTCGAGTCCGGACGGCGGGGATTTGTTCCGGCCGTGACTTCGAGAGCATTGCTGTGCCCATCGCCGTCACTGTCCTCGGTCATCGGGAGCCCGCCCGCCTCGTAGAGCATTGCCCACACATCGGGCAGCGGGCCCGCTGCACCATGGTCATGATCAGAGTGGGCAGCACTATCTCCCGGGGAGAGGAGAAAGGCACACGCAGCCAGAGCGGCCGCGCGGGACAGCAGGTCGCGCAGGAAAATCATGGGGAGATCAACCGAGGGTCGCATGTTCCGTACCCGATGCAAACGTTCTGTTTACAGTGGATTGCACTGAAAAAGCAGGAAGGAGCCAGTGCAAGGAGAGGCTGGTTGGCGCCAGGTCCGGGGCTGCCGTACGTGCCATGGAGATTTGCAGCACCCGCGCCTTTCGCTTCAATGGCCTTCATGAACACCTCCCTCGCTATCTCCTGCGCCGCTCTCCTGCTCTCGGCCTCAGCCGGCTTCGCCGTGGACCCCGCAACCGTGAAGAACGTGACACCCGAGGAAGCAGCCAAGCTCCTTCAGGAGAAGAAGGATATTGTTGTGCTCGATATCCGCACCCCGGATGAGTTCAGAGAAGGCCACATCGCCGGCGCGAAGAACATCGACTATCTCGACAGCGGTTTCGCGCAAGAGATCGGCAAACTGGATAAAGACAAGACGTACTTGATGCATTGCGCCTCCGGCGGGCGGAGCACGAAAGCGCTAAAAATCTTTGAGGAGCAGAAGCTCGGAAAAATCATCCACATGGATGCTGGTTTCAAAGGCTGGAAAGCCGCTGAACTGCCGATCGAGAAGTAGCCCGCTCAGATGCTTAGCCACAGATGCCACGGATGAAAAACGGACGGGGAGAGGAGGAGAATTGCCTCACGCAATCCGCTGCGGCAGCTGTTCTCGGATCACATTTGGCCGCTGGCGCAGCCAAGCGTTTCGCTTCGCAATCCTGAACCGGGCTCTACTAAAGCCATTGTGGTAACGGCAGCCTAAGGCCGCAGATGAACTCCATGGGTTACTGCAAAACCCCATCTGTGTTTCATCAGTGTGAATCTGTGGCCCACCTCCTCCTCACCCGTGTGCATCCGTGAAGATCGTGCTAACCTTCTTCCGGAGGTCCGCCGCGGAGGCTCAACGCCCGGCGAGGAGCTGCGCGTAAAGCTCACGCGTCTGCTCCGCGATCGCTGTCCACGAGAATTTCTCCTCCGCTCGGCGGCGTCCGGCTTTGCCAAAGGCAACACGCTTCTCCGGATCGGCCATCAGCTCGTTAATCCGCCCCGCCAGGTCGCGGGAAAACTTCTCCGGCTCGAGTGGTTCAAACGGGCTCTCGCTCATCTGCTCGACCGGCACGAGATAACCAGTCACGCCATCGACGACGACTTCCTTGATCCCGCCGACCGCACTAGCGACAACCGCCGTCTCGCACGCCATCGCCTCGAGATTGATGATCCCAAACGGCTCGTAAATCGACGGGCAGCAAAAAACCGCCGCGTGCGAGTACAACTCGTAAACCGTGGCTTTCCGGACCATCTCCTCGATCCAGATCACGCCCGGCCGTTTCGCTGTCGCCGCGGCCACCGCCGCCTTCATCTCCGCCGCAATCTCCGGCGTATCCGGCGCACCTGCACAGAGCACCACCTGGTAGCCAGGCGCCATGTGCTGAATCGCATTTACCAAATGGACGATCCCCTTTTGACGCGTGATGCGCCCGACAAAGAGCACAAACGGCACCTCCGGATCGATGCCGTAGCGGACCAGCGCCTCCGTCGTTTTTACGGGCTGATACTCATCGAGATCGATGCCGTTGTAGATGATGTGAATCCGCTCATCCGGCACATTGAAGAAGCGCTGAATGTCGTTCTTTGTCTCCTTCGAGACAGCAATCACCGCGTCCGCCATCTCGATTGCCGTCTTCTCCAGCCAACAGGTAAAATCGTAGCCGCCGCCGAGCTGCTCACGCTTCCACGGACGAAGCGGCTCGAGCGAGTGGACCGTGAGCACCATCGGAATGCCGTAGTTCAGCTTGGCGAGAATGCCGCCCCAGTGCGCATACCAGGTGTGCAGATGCACCAGATCAGAATCGATGTTCGCCGTGTTGAACTCGGTGCAACGCTGCACCGCACCGAACGTCGAGTGCAACGGCTTCGGACAAGTGTAGGCGCCCGTGTCGAGGCCGAAGCCGCGAGCCTGAAGCGCGCCCGCATCGAGCTGTTGGTCGCCAAAGCAGCGCACCTCGACCTGCATGAGCTTTGCGAGTTCCCTGCTGAGATAATCCACGTGTACCCCCGCGCCTCCGTAGACATTAGGCGGATATTCGTTGGTCAGGAAAAGGGCTTTCATGGATTGGAGAAACGGGCAAACGGCAGATGCGAGCGCGGACTCTCCACATTTCGCGGCCCGGCGATCAACTTCTTAATCGAGGGCTGCCCCGCCATCCGCTGCGATCAACAGGAACGTTTTCGCGGCAGCGAGGCTTTCAGCGGGTCTTCCAGAGAGGAAGCTCGCGGATGTACAGAAAAAGGGCAGGCCCGCAAACCGCGGACCCGCCCTTCTCACTTCCCCACCAAGATCTAGGCCGCTCGGTGCCGCCGGCGCAGCATACCCAGCAATCCCAGGCCTCCGAGCATCGTCACGGCAGTCGTTGGTTCAGGCACACTGGTAAAACGAACCTCCGCTATCCCAGCGAAGTTGTTGGCCGCGTAATTATTGACCACGTTCAATTTGACATACCGCGCATTCACCGGCGCAGCAAAGCTCTTGGCCTCACCGGCGTATGTCGTGGTGTCTGGAGTCCGCGCGAGGGTAAAGGGCACCGCTGCGCCATACGTTGCGTTATCCAGTGAAAAGCTAAAGGTGATATCCTTCGCGCTCCTGGCGTTCTGATAGACGTTGTTGAAGATTTCACCATAGTTCCAGATGTAAGCACCGTTCAGCGCGTAGACAGCCCCGAGATCCAAGGTCAATGTCCGGATCGCCGCGTCGCTACTGTTCACGCGCCACTGGTCGGAGTTATTAGTGACTCCCGATGTGGTGCTTCCGGAACCAGAGACAGTGTGAGTCGGCCACGTGCTTGGAACAGCGTCGTTCGTTTCAACAAGAGTCGGATCGCTAAGCCCTGCGCCATTAACTGCTTTAGTTGGGGTAAATGTGTCGGCTGAAGTGCCCGTGGCGGTCGGTTGAATAACGAAATCGGCGTGTGCTCCTGCGGTGATAGTGAGGATCGCAACGGCCGACATGGCAGCGGCCGCCAACGAATGTTGGGGAGTGAGGGATGAGTTCTTGAACATTATACAGAATGATATTTTCGATGGATTGGTGGTGCGTGACCAAAGGAGTATGGGCACGGCCGACGAATACGGCTGAACTTCAGGTGCTCCAAGCGACCGAGGCTACAACAGTTGCATTGGGGTTCCCTGCCCGTTAATCAGATCTGCTTCCCATCCAGCATCCTCCCCTCGGA
>DASVRY010000325.1:0-3164 GCA_036388395.1 Chthoniobacteraceae bacterium | reverse complement strand
AATCCAAAGCAGTACCGCGAGGCGCGGATCATCTTCAAGGACTTCGAGACTTCAAACTGGACGTGGGATCCGGTGGCGAAGCAGTACTTCTGGCACCGCTTTTACTCTCATCAGCCCGATTTGAACTTCGAGAACCCTGTGGTGCATGAAGCACTTTTCGGGGTCATCGACTTTTGGCTCGAAATGGGCGTGGACGGCCTGCGGCTCGATGCCGTGCCTTACCTCTACGAGCGCGAGGAGACGAATTGCGAAAACCTCCCGGAGACCCATGCCTTCCTGAAGAAGCTCCGCGCGCACATCGATAGCAAATTCGAGGACAGGATGCTGCTGGCGGAGGCGAATCAGTGGCCGGAAGACGCCGCGGAGTACTTTGGTGAAGGCGACGAGTGCCAGATGAACTTCCACTTCCCGCTCATGCCCCGCCTGTTCATGGCGTTGCAGATGGAAGACCGTTTTCCGATCATCGACATTCTGGAGCAGACGCCCCCGATTCCGGCGAATTGCCAGTGGGCGACTTTCCTCCGCAATCACGACGAGCTCACGCTCGAGATGGTGACCGACGAAGAGCGCGACTACATGTATCGGGTCTACGCCTCGGATACCCGGGCGCGGATCAATCTCGGAATCCGGCGCCGGCTCGCGCCTTTGCTTGGCAACAGCCGCCGCCGCATTGAGCTGATCAACTCGCTCCTCTTTTCCCTGCCCGGCACGCCAATCGTCTACTACGGCGACGAGATCGGCATGGGCGACAACTTCTATCTTGGTGATCGGAATGGCGTCCGCACCCCAATGCAATGGAGCCCGGATCGCAACGGCGGTTTCTCCAAAGCGAACCCACAGCAGCTCTATCTGCCGGTCATCATTGACCCCGAGTATCACTATGAATCGGTGAACGTGGAGAATCAGCAGGGTAACCTCTCCTCGCTCTTCTGGTGGATGCGCCGGATGATTGGCGTGCGGCAGCAGTGGAGGGCATTTGGCCACGGGACGATCGAGTTCCTCACGCCTGACAACGCCAAGGTGCTCGCGTATCTCCGCCGGCATGAGGATGAAACGCTGCTCGTGATCGCGAACCTTTCGCGGTTTGCGCAAGTCGCGGAAATCGATCTTACGCCATTCTCCGGAAGCACGCCGATGGAGCTCTTCAGCCGATCGACCTTCCCGGAGGTCAAGCAGGGCACGACGGTCTTCACCATGGGGCCACATGACTTCTATTGGCTCGCGCTCAAGGCACCGACAAGCGCGGCGGTTGCGCAGGCGGAGCGGACCATCCCGACACTCGTCAACCAGCCAAAATGGAGTGTGCGGCTCCGCGAGGAGTTGGAGGACCGTGTTCTCCCTGACTATTTGCAGACGTGCCGTTGGTTTGGCGCAAAAGGGGCGTCGCTGCGTTCGCTGAAGATCGTCGACGAGATCACCGTACCTGGGGCCGGGGAGAATGCGCGCGTTTTGCTGCTCGAGGCGGGGCAGGCTGAAGGGTTGCCCGAAACATACGTGCTGCCGCTGCAGATCGCTGACGGAGAAACGGCGCACCGGCTGCTCGCTGAATCCCAGCAGGCGGTCCTGGCGCAATCCCCGGGCGGCGATCAGGTGATCTACGATGCAGTGCACGACGAGCATTTCCGCACGGCCCTTCTCGAGTTGGTCGCGCGCGGCGGAGCCCGCGGAAATCGCGCGCCACATCGTCTGGTCGGTGAACGTGGCGCCGGATTCACGGTGGAGGAATCTGCAGAGACGCCGATGACCTCGCACGTGCTCAAGGCAGATCAATCGAATACGTCGATCCTCTATGGAAGCACCTATTTCCTGAAGATTTACCGCAAGCTCGAGCGCGGCCCGAACCCAGACGTCGAGCTGACCCGGTTTCTCAGCGAGGAGCAGAAGTTCCCGAACGTTCCGAGCTTTGCCGGTTCCATCCGGATCCCTTCCGATGCAGGCGAAGGGGTGATGGCTCTGCTGGTCGGCTACACGCCAAATCAAGGCGACGCCTGGAGCTACACTCTCGATGCACTCGATCGCTACTATGAGCGGGTGCTTGCTTCACGGGCGACTGACCTCGCACCGCTTCATGATCTCATCGGCGGCGTTTATCCGGAGCGCGCCCGGCAACTCGGTCAGCGCACTGGCGAAATGCACCTCGCGTTGGCTGCTTCCGACGATCACTCCACCTTTGCTCCGGAGCCGTTCACCACGCTCTACCAGCGCTCTCTTTACCAAGGGATGCGCCAGCAGATCGGACGAAATCTGCGTCTGCTGCGTCGCCGAATGAAAGATCTGTCGGAGGATGCACGTGCCGTCGCGGAGACGGTGGTTTCGAGCGAGGAGGCAATCGTGGGACTGCAAAAGCGGCTTACCACCCAGAAGATTGTCGCCACAAAAACCGCGATTCACGGAGACTACCATCTCGGACAGGTGCTCAATACGGGCAAGGACTTCGTCATCATCGACTTCGAGGGCGAGCCGCGCCGGTCGCTTGGTGAGCGGAATCTGAAGCGATCACCACTTGTCGATGTGGCGGGGATGCTTCGTTCGTTCCACTATGCTTCGCACGTCGCGCTGTCGCGACAGCGGCCGGAAGACGCTGCGACTCTGAAGCCGTGGGGCAATAGCTGGTCGAAGGCGATCTGCGCCGCCTTCCTGACTGCCTATTCGGAGACCACGGCCGGCGCTTCATTCATCCCGCAGGATCCTGCGGAGTTCGATCTGCTGCTCGAGGCCTTTATCCTTGACAAGGCGATCTACGAAGTGGGTTACGAACTCACCTACCGTCCGGATTGGGCAGGCGTGCCACTTACCGCGGTCTGCGAACTCCTCCAGAAGTGCACTCCGGAGGAAATCCCAGCCCACGTGGAGTGACATAGGCGGGTAGTCTGCCCGCAGCAGCCGAGCAGAGCAGCAATCACGTGGTTTGGCGGCCAGTCTGCGAGAACGCCATTCCTCGGGGTAGAGTGACGGGTAGCTTGGGAGCGCGATGAACGATACCGGAGCTTGCATTGTCGGTGTTCCATCTGTGCAAATCCGTGGCTGATTGCCTCAGCCAGAGGTTCCTCAGCTCCTACCCACCATGTTTTCCCGTCGCCGTTTCCTCGCTGGCACTAGTCTTACCGGCCTTGCACTGAGTGCTCCTCACGTCGCCCTTTCTGCTGCAAAACTTCAGGAGCGGC
>DASVRY010000324.1:0-1796 GCA_036388395.1 Chthoniobacteraceae bacterium | reverse complement strand
GCTTCATCTTGCTGTAGAGCGTCGGGCGATGGATGCCGAGAATCCCAGCGGCCTTTTTTTTGTTGCCCTGCGCCTGGGCGAGGGCGCGAAGAATTGTCTCCCGCTCGCGGTCGTCGAGGTTCAAGGTTTCACCGTTCGTTTGAGTGGGAAGATTTTGCAAGATCGCCGGGAGTTGCAGCTCTTTGGGTAATTGCTTCTCTCCGATCGCGCCCTGCTCTGCGAGGATTACGCTGTATTCCACGGCGTTCTGGAGTTCGCGGATATTGCCGGGCCAGGGATACTGCAGGAGTCGCTCGAACGCCTCGGGTGCGATCACCGGCTCATCCCGTGCGAGCTGGTCGGAGAAGCGTTTTACGAACGTGGAGACGAGGGCCGGAATGTCTTCCTTGCGCTCTCGCAAGGCGGGGATCTCGATGTGGAACGTATTCAGCCGGTAGTAGAGATCCTGCCGGAGCGTGCCGTCGCGAACCGCTGCGGAGACATTGCGGTTTGTCGCGGCGACGAGACGGAAGTTCGCCGCGACGGTCTTCGTGCTCCCGAGTGGGCGAAACTCTCGCTCTTGCAGCACGCGCAGGAAGCGCGTCTGCAGATCCGGCGGCATTTCAGCAATCTCATCCAGGAACAACGTGCCGCCAGACGATTCGGCGATCATCCCAGGAAAATCGGCCACGGCTCCGGTAAATGCGCCTTTGGCATAACCGAAGAGTTCCGCTTCGATCATATTCGAGGGAAAGGCAGCGCAGTTCAGCTTCACGAGAGGGCCCGCGGCGCGGCGGCTGAGGCGATGGATTTGATTCGCGAGCACCTCCTTGCCAACGCCGCTCTCGCCGGTGAGAAGCACATTCGCATCGGTCGGCGCCACCCGATTTACCAATTCCTGCACGTCCTGCATGGCGCGGCTCTTGATCACCGGGGCGAGCGCCTGCTCGGCCTTCTCTAGGCGCTTTGAAAGTTGCTGCTTCTCCGCCCGGAGACTTTCGGTTTCCTGAACAAGGGCGCTTTGCTGGATCGCACGGCCGATGAGGCTGAGCAGTTCCTCCGAGGCATACGGCTTCGAGATGAAATGGAACGCGCCTTCCTTGATCGTCTGGATGGCGTTGCTGAGCGAATCCTGAGCGGTGAGGATGATCACCTGGATCGCGGGCAATTCCTTGCGGATGGTGCGGAGGACATCGAGGCCGTCTGCATCGGGCAACCCGAGATCAAGCAGGACGAGATCTGGGCGCACTTTACGCACGAGCGCGAGACCCGCCGACGCCGTATTTGCGAGGTGGGCCGCGTAATTGTGACGCTTCAGCAGCGCCTCGAGCGTCATCAGAATCGGACGCTCATCGTCGATGACCGCGATCTGATGCATCTTTAGGCGGCGCCCTCAGCCGCAAGCGGCATGGTGATTCGGGTGACGAGAACGCCCTTGGGCGGCTCGTGAACAAAGCAAACTTCACCCTGGTGGAGATTAAAAACCTGACGCGCGTGGTAAAGGCCGAGCCCATATCCGCCGCGGCGCGTGCTCACTAGCGGGGCGCGGCCCCATGCTGCGGTATCGATCTTCTCTTCGATCGTCTGCTGGGTGATCTCCAGCACGCACTGCCCACCAGCCGCGAAGACTCGCGCCTTGATCTCCGTCTTACCCTGCGGTCGGAAATAGACTGCGTTGCGGAAGCACTCGCCTGCCGCATTGAAGAACATCTCGAGGTCGACATTGATCTGGTCTTCCTGCAGCTCGTCGCTCCATTCGATCTGCGGCGCCTCGTCAGGCATCAATCTCGCGAGTCGATCGCGAAAATCCTCGAAGA
>DASVRY010000323.1:0-4721 GCA_036388395.1 Chthoniobacteraceae bacterium | reverse complement strand
CACCGGGTGAAAGAGGCGCGTATCTGCGGCTTCGTGCCACGTCCAGACGCGGGTGGCCCAGCCTTCTTTCAGATATACCTGACGGAGCACCTCGCCATAAGCCAACACGCCATCATAGTGCCTCAAATCATAGGCCGCCATCTGCTCGCGCGCGGTGACGGCGCGGTGATGGGTGTCGTGAAAGAGCAGTCGGTAATTTCCGCCACGAGCGCGGTGCTCGCCGATACGCTTGACCAGTGGGTGCGAGCTCCACTCATGCACGATGACCAAATCCACGCCATCGAGCACCGCGTCGAGATCCAGCGTCGCCTCCGCGTAGCGGACGCTGGAAAGCATCGGGTATGCAGCCTCAAAGTCCGCGATCGGCGCTTCGCCATGTTCTTCGATGAGGTTCTCCACGCTCCACGCATTTGCCGGCTCGTAGATCTCGACCTCATGGCCGCGCGCGAGCAGCTCCGTGGCGATGCCGCGGAGGAAATGCGCATTTCCGTGGTTCCAGTCGGAAATGAGCGAGTGGTAGAAGAGCGCGATCTTCATTGGCGGCCTGCGTCAATCAACGCCCGTGCGCTTTCGCGGCCATAGATGGCATCGAGCGCTAGCGCGACATCGATTTGCCGCTCGACCTCAGTGTCGAAGGCGGGGCTTTCACTTAACTGGCGCGTCCACGCGACCGCAGCGCGGCCACCCCAAACGTCCGGCGGTCCAGAGAGCCGCTCGGAAGAGGTGCCGGAAAAGCGCTCAGCGATGAAATCGTGGAACGATCCGCCGACATTGCAGAGCGAGGCCCCGCCATTCGTCCCATAGAAGATCGCCTCGATCACCGCGTGCCGGCCGGCGTGCAGGCGCCACGAGCAGGAGAGATTCGCCACCGCTCCATTCGCCAGATCGAGCCGCGCGACGGCGAAATCCTCGACCGTATCCGTCCGTAAGCCGAGCGGTTTGCCTTGGGCGAGGACGCGGCTCGTGACGCCAACCACGGTCGTATCCAACGACCAGAGCGCCGCATCGACGAGGTGGATTCCGAGATCGACCACGCAGCCGCCGCCGGAGAGCACAGGGTCGTAAAACCACGGCTTCTGCGGCCCGAAGGCGTTGTGGAAAATGAGCTCTACGCCAAAGATGTCGCCCAGTTCACCGCTCTGGATCAGCTCCCGAATACGCTGCATTCCCTCTACGTGGCGGTATGAGAGATCAACGCCGAGCAGGCGGTCTGCCTTGCGAGCCGAATCGATGATCGCCCGAACTTCGCCGACATTTCGCCCCAGCGGTTTTTGGCAGAAGACGGGCAGCCCGCGCGAAAGGCAGGCAATCGCTTGCTCGGCGTGCAGCGCGCTCGGCGTGGAAATGACCATGGCGTCGCAATCCGACGCGAGCAATTCGTCGAGAGACGTGAGGATTTGCGCCTCTGGGGCGAGCTTTCCCGCTTCCTGCGCGAGCTCCGTTGTCGCGTCCGCAATCGCGGCGATCTCCGCCGTTCCCGCCTCGACGATGGCCTGCATTCGCCGCTGGCCAATCCATCCAACGCCGAGGAACCCTAGACGGGGCTTCGCATGCTTGGTCGTAGGGAGCTCTTTCGCAGACGATGGATCGATCACGTTCATAAGGTCACCAGAGCTTTCAGAAAACCGTCGGGTCGGTCGCGGGTCATATCCAGCGCGGTGCCGAGTTCTTCGAGCGGAAAACGGTGGGTGTAAAGCGACTCCGGGCGCAGCTCGCCGGCCGTGACGGCGCGGACTGCCTCCCGGACGCCTTCGACGTAAATGCGCGGGTCTCGCTCGTGAGCATTGATCACGTCCAGGCCGCGCCAATTCCAGAGCTGCATATTCACCTGACGCGGTCCGTCCTGATGGTAGCCAGCGATGACGAGCCGCCCTCGCTCAGCGGTGATCTCCCCAGCCAGGTCGAGCGGCCACTGCTTGCCCACGGCCTCGATCGTCACGTCGCAGAAGCGCCCAGCGGTCGGCTCGCTCACGCGTTCGATGATCGCCTGATGATCATCCATGGAGATGACCTCGGCTGCGCCCGAGTCGCGGGCGATTTGCTGCGCGAAAGGTCGGCGGGCAATCGCCAGGACGCGCGCGCCGGCGCCGACAGCAAGCTGGGTGAGCAGCGCACCGAGGAATCCAACCCCAATAATCGCGACTGTCTGTCCGGCAACAATCCCGGAGCGACGAAAGATGTTCATCGCGCACCCGAGCGGCTCACCGGGGAAGGGGACACCGTCCAGTGCTGCCGGAAGTTCGATCAGCGCGTCGCCAGCGGCGATATCGTATTCCGCGTAAGCGTGATAGGAGAGCATCGCCACGCGGTCGCCGACTTCCCAGCCCTGCACTTCCGCGCCCACAGCGTCGATGACTCCGCACGCTTCGTGACCCAGCGCGCCTGCTTCCATCGGATACTGAAACCACGGCGCTCCGGCCCACGGCGAGAGATTCGACGCGCAAACCCCGCAGCTTTCCACTCGCACCCGCACCTCGTTCGTGCCCGGTTTTGGCTTTTGCACTTCTCGCACTTCGATGCTGCCGGGGGCGATCACGAAAGCCGCCCGCATGGTCTCAACGGCGACAGATGGGCGCAAAGTTTCGAGAGTGGAAGGCATGTTGAAGCTGCGCGGAAGATTCGAGGAAGCTTATCTCTTTGGCTGTGCGGAGCAATCGGGCTGTTGCCTGTCTGTTCAACAAGGCCGCGAGCGAACGCTGCTCGTAGCGCGGCGAGGTCCTGCTACTCAC
The DNA here is from genome assembly GCA_036388395.1 of Chthoniobacteraceae bacterium. Classification (GTDB taxonomy): domain Bacteria; phylum Verrucomicrobiota; class Verrucomicrobiia; order Chthoniobacterales; family Chthoniobacteraceae; genus DASVRY01. Next base: position 1,992 of record DASVRY010000323.1, on the reverse strand, counting down.
CTCCCAGGTTGGACGACTCGTCAATGCCATCAGACCCACGACGCGCTCTGCCAGGGCGGCAAGGGCCGGGTGCGCTCTGGTGCGCGATGTTTCTGGTGCCATGAAAACTCTTACTCTCACGAAAGTCTTCGCCCTGTCGGCCTCCATCTCGCTCTCCGCAGCAGCATACGCGCAGACCGGCGCCACCGCTCCTTCGGCAGCTGGAAGTGCGGCTGGTTCAGGGGAAAGCAGCACCACCGCAGTCGTTAACACACCAGCAGCTGTGTCGGATCCTGCTAAAGAAACCTTCAGCTCCGGCGTGCCAACTACGGACGGCGCGAAGGCGACTAAGGGACCGGAGGGTTACGTGATCGAAGCCGGAGCTGCCTACTCCGTGAGAGACCGGGAACGCACGCGCATCGATCGGGAAGTGACGCTTTCGAACGGTACGCGCATCTCGCCGAATGGGACGGTCACTGGGCCGGATGGCCAGGTGCGGACCCTTCCAGCCGGCCAGATGCTCGGAGCAGACGGTCAGATGCTGAGTGTCGGCACCGCTGATCTAATGCCCACCACCTCGGACCCGACGCGGGATGTCGGTGCGAAAACCGGCACGGGCGCGGCGAACAGCCTTGGCTCAGGCACCGGGAGCGTCACCACCGGACAGACCCAGGCAGGCGGCGGGTCCGCGGCCGGAAACAACACGAGTTCGACTGCCGGGAACCAAGGCAACACGCCAAACGCAATCGGCGAGACAGGACTGGGGTCCAGCAGCAGCGGCCCAGGCAGCGCAAAGGCGCCAAACAATACCTCTCAGCCAGCCGCAGGCGGCGCAGCCCAGCCGACCAGCGGTTCTTCCTCCGCAGGGTCGGCCGGCGCGAGGTGAGCTGAGGCATAAGGACTGAAAGATCAGAGCGCCCCGTGCTGGGGCGCTCTTTCTTTTTAAGCCCTTAGTGGCTACTGAGCGATCCTACCGACCCCCGCGCCATCAGTCGCAAAACGATATCTAAGTATGCCTGATGTAGGACTTACAACTAATTCCGAACCGCTCTCCGACGACATGCGTGTCGTCATCAAGTATTCCGTCGAGGTGAATGGCCTCCCGGTTTATAACGAGAGCTATGATGTGGAGAAGCTTCGCAAGGAGCTAAAGGAGGACGAGAAGCGAGTCGCCGGACTCTGGCTCCGCCGGATCAAATGCGTCGTCGGATGCCAACCGCGCCACGGTTTCTCCGCTTGCGTGACTCGATGCCTAATGGACGGACAGTGCTGTGCCGAAGGGCACAAGGACTGCAAGGAAGTGTAGCTCGGTTGGCCGTCTTCTACGGAGATCCTCCCGCGCCGTCCTTGTGGTCGCTCATCGACCACAAGGAGCGTGATTTTTGTTGCTTAAGAAGCCTCTGTCTGGGTCAAGGTGCCGCCACTTGCCATAATGGTTGGCGCCGACTTGAAGCTGTTACTCGCGACAATATTGTTGCTCATGTTCTCGCCGTCACCAGCGTCGATGGTCACCGCACCCGAGAAGTCGACAAGCAGGTTCAAGGAGTCAGAGCTGTTGCCGATCCGGATCTGATCAGCGCCGATCCCGGTCACGATGGTCGCAATGCCCAGCACCTGTGAGCGTCCGGTGTAGAGGCCGTTCCGCTCGATCCGAAGCTCATCCGCACCTGATTGAGTGTCGATGTCGAGGTTGCGAGTGCGGATGTTATCGATGTTGATGACGTCAGCGCCCGAGCCGGTTCGAAGGGTGAAGTCGCCTTTCCCATCCAGGTTTGAGATGTCCACAGTGCTGACATTCTCACCTGTTTGCGCAGTAAAGTTCTTTGCCACCTGGATGTTAGCTATCTTCAAGGTGTCGACCGTCGCTCCCTGCATATCAATCGTGAGCGCGCCCCCAAACTTCAGCCCGTTGGCCGCCTCCGTCTTGCTCTGAAGAATCACACTCGAAGGTCCGATCCCGTCGAGCCCGAGCATAAGATTCACGTCTCCCGCAACGCTGCCGTCGGCGGTGAT
>DASVRY010000322.1:0-3826 GCA_036388395.1 Chthoniobacteraceae bacterium | reverse complement strand
ATGTCGAAGTCGCTCGGCAATTCGCCGGACCCGCTGGATCTCATCGCAAAGTTCGGCGCTGATGCTTTGCGCTTCGGCGTAATGCGTTCCGCACCGCTTGGGCAGGATATTCTCTTCGACGAAAAGAACGTGGAGCTTGGACGGAACTTTTGCACGAAGCTCTGGAACGCGACGCGTTTCCGCCAGATGCAGGGCGGGGACAGCGAAGGCGAAATCACGCCTTCGCTGCTTACGAGCGATGATAAATGGATTCTGCTGCGCCTTGATCTCGCGATCGGCGAAGTCTCTCAGGCGCTGGACGAATACCGCTTCAGCGACGCCGCGCAGACGCTCTACCGCTTTTTCTGGAGCGAATTCTGCGACTGGTATCTCGAAGCTGCCAAGGCGTCGCTGAATGGCGAGGATGCGGCACGAAAGGCGAACACCTTGGCAGTGATGGACTTCGTGCTCGCGCACACCCTCCGGCTCATGCACCCGTTCCTGCCCTTCATCACCGAAGAGCTGTGGCACGGGCTCGGTTTCCACACCGACTTGCCGGAGGATCAAGGCGGAAGGACGATTATGTTCGCCCGGTGGCCCCAGGCGCTTGGAGACGATTTCCGTACGCACTACGGCCTCAGCGCCGAGGCGGAAGCGGCGGCGAACGCAAAGTTCGACACGGTAATTGCCGGCCGCGGCTTGCGCCGGGATTTCAATATTGCGAGCAACAAACGCGTGCGGTTCATCCTCAAGCCCAGTGCACCATTGGCTGCACACGAAGCGGAGGTGGTGCGGCTGCTCTTGAATGCGGAAGCGCTCGAGCTGGACAGCGCCTATTCGCCTGCTCCGGGGACACCGACAGCACCTACGCCTCTGGGTGAACTCTTCCTGCCGTTAGAAGGCCTCATTGATGTGCAGGCAGAGCGCGAGAGAATTGCCCGGGAGGTTGAGAAGGTGCAAAGTGAGCTACTCAAAGTCCGCGCCAAGCTGGGGAACGACACCTTTGTGTCGGGGGCTCCCGCGAAGGTGGTCGAAGAGCACCGCCAACGTCAAGCCGATTGGAGCGAACGTCTCGCGCAGCTCGAGCGCATGCAGCAAGCGTTGGGCGTCTGACCCGTTGGCCGGTGGATTAGTCGGGATTCGGGAAGGTGCGGGTGCGCAGTGGCTTCGTTAGCCGCAGCGACACCTTCCCACCGGGTCGCCGGCGGAACGGGTCAAACGCGAGATCAGCGCCGTCGACCTTCATCTGGTGAACCATCCGTAGCAGCTCGCCAAGGCGGCCTTTTGGAAAGCCGCCCTTCTGAGCAAACCAGCCAAGATATTCCACCGGCAGCTCGTAGATCGGCAGGCCGAACGGCGGATAATGCTGCGGACCAAACTTGCCGAAAGGCATACGCGCGCGGCCGATCTCCGCAAGGTCCGCAGCCATCCGAGCTGCAAGGTGGTCGTCGGTCATTGATGAATCAGGAGAGAAGGAAAGGGCGAAGGGACCGGTGTAATGGAGCGTTTTGCGAGCCCGAGCATGATGCCGATGGAGGGGAGGTGCCTCTGAAGCTTCTTGGCTGAAAACGGCCTTCAATCTTCAAAGTGCCAGGGGGGAGAATTGAACTCCCGACCAAGGGCTTATGAGTCCCCTGCTCTACCACTGAGCTACCCTGGCGAAAGGGCGCGAAAGCTACCGGAAGGTTTTTCAGCGATCAAGCGAAGAAAAGGAGAATGTCGTCTCAAAGCTGCACGGACAAGACATCGGGGTCCGCGCAACGAAAGCACATCCGCGACGGCCCTGATCGCACCGACTTGAACCAATGACCAAAGAGTTGCTGTCGCCTGATCACGCAGAGCCGGGCGCTCCGCCTGCCTGCTCAATGGATTTTCCGCTAACACCTCCCAAGGTACTGCCCTGGAATCCGCCTCTCTAACCCCAAACCGAATGAGCCGCGCCAACGGAGTGCCTAAAACTCTCCTGCGCCGTTCCGCTGCTTTACCTGATCGAGAGTCGCATTGGTGCGGTCAAGCGGGCGCTTGAGGGCGTTCGAGGGGGACGTCGTGCCGGATGCAGTGGCTGAGATGTTCGGGGCAGCTTTGGTCTCTGCCAACGTCTCCGTCACCGCCGTAACCGGTGTATCTCGGGACAGGAGGTAGTAACCCACGACTAGGGTAGCGAGGAGGAACAGGTATTTCATGCTTGTTAACCGAGCATGGCCTGCGCCACACGGATCGCGTGCGAATTGCGCTGGTGCATTACTCTTACGCTCCCACGATCGGCGGCGTGGAAACGGTGCTGCACGCGCACGCTACGCTCTTTGCAGATGCCGGTCATGAGGTGACGATCATCTGCGCAAGAGGCGGGAGCGGTGATCCCCGCGTCGCCGTCGAATCCTATCCACCCTCGCCACGAACGGCTGACGCGCTCCGGTCGATGCTCCATGAGGCCTTTGGCAGGCATCATTTGGTCATTGTGCACAACGTCCTGACCACGCCCTTCGACCTGGAACTCACCGCCGCGATCATCGAAACTGCGATCGCACTGCCGCAGGTCCGATTCCTCTGCTGGGTTCATGATCTTATTGGCGTCCCCGAGCGAGAGCTCCTCCTCGCACGTCAGGCGTTTTCCTACATCACCGTCTCTGAGCATCGGCGAGAGCAAACGGAGCGACTGACGGGATTTACAAGCCGCGTCGTCCCGAACGGTCTCGATCCCACCGAGTTTCTCGGGTTAAGCGCCACTGTCTCAGACTTCGTGCGGACAGAAGGCGTGCTGGAACGCGAGATCGTGCTCCTTCACCCGGCGCGGATCGTGGCGCGTAAGAACATCGAGTTTGCGCTTCACGTGGTGGCGGCTCTAAAGAGCGCAGGCCGAGACGTGTGCTATCTGCTCACCGGCGCAGACGATCCACACACCGCGGGGGGCAAGGCTCATGCGCACAGCCTTCGTGCGCTTCAGCGACAACTGGGGCTCGAGCATGAGGCGCATTTTCTCGGCGACCGTTTCGCGGTGACAAAGCAGGACGTGATCAGCTTATTTACTACTGCCGATGCGCTCTTTTTTCCCAGCCGTGAGGAAGGTTTCGGGCTGCCCGTCCTCGAGGCCGCTCTGCATCGGCTGCCGATCTTCTGCCCCGATCTCGCGCCGATGAATTCCCTCCCGGCGCACCTTCAGCACACCTTTACGGTGGGGGCTGATCCTGAGTCCGTGGCTACTCTCATCACGAAGTGCCTGGCGGCCTCGCACGCCACGCAAGCGCGCAAGGCGGTGGTGCGCGATTACGCATGGAAGGCCATCTACCGCAATCACCTCGAGCCCCTCCTCGCCGAACCCCATTACGCATGAAACTGAACACCGCCGAACCGACAGTCGACATCCCGACGATCAACGCTTTTCTCGAGGCCAATCACGGCGACCCATTTGCTGTGCTCGGGATGCATCAAGCGGGGGAGCAGCTGACCGTGCGGATCTTCCGGCCAGAGGCGCGGACCGTCGTTGTGCGAGATCTGGGTCAGGCGGGTCGGGAATTCCCCGCATTGCAGCTTCATCCCGGGGGCTTTTTCGAAGCTGTGCTGGATGGCGCGGAAGAGCGGTTCCGCTACGAGCTAAAGTTCACCGGCTATGACGGGCATGAATGGTCCGAGCGAGACCCCTACTCCTTTGGCCAGCTTCTTGGGCCGCTCGATCTACACCTTTTCGCGGAAGGTAATCACTTCGAGATCTATAAAAAACTCGGCGCGCACCTGCAGGAGATCGACGGTGCCCGAGGCACGACCTTCCACGTCTGGGCGCCAAACGCACAACGGGTCAGTGTGGTGGGTGACTTCAACGGCTGGGACGGTCGGCGTCATCCGATGCGCA
>DASVRY010000321.1:0-3501 GCA_036388395.1 Chthoniobacteraceae bacterium | reverse complement strand
AAGAGCGCATGGGAGGCGATGATTAGCGAAAGACCTTCGCGGATCACCAGTTCCTTTCTGGCATAAGATAGCCCTGCCCGGCTCTGCCATCTCCACAGGAGCTACTCTTCGCCTTTCACCAGAAAGACGATCTCGCCTTTTACCGCCTTCGCCGAGTAGTGCGCGAGCAGAACCGGTCCGGTGCCGATCCGGAACTCCTCATATTGCTTGGTCAGCTCGCGAGCCACGCACAGTTCGCGCTCTGGAAAATGTTGTGCGCAAACCTCGAGCGTCTTGAGCAGCCGATGCGGCGACTCAAAGAAGACGGTGGTGACTTCCCGTGCTGCGGCGGCCCGGAGGTCCCGTTCCCTCCCGCCGCTTTTCACCGGGAGGAAACCCGCGTAGTAGAACTGCTCTGCGGGAAAGCCGCTTCCGACGAGCGCGGTCAGGACGGCGCTCGGCCCAGGAAGTATTGTGTATGGCAGCCCGCGCGCGATACAGGCCCGCAGCAGACGATGGCCTGGATCGCTGATCCCGGGCAGCCCGGCATCGGTGATCAACGCGATGTTTTTCCCCGCAGCCAGCTCTTCGATCAGTTCAGCGGTGCGTCGCGCTTCGTTGTGCTGATGATAGCTAATCAGTGGCTTGTGGATCTCGAAGTGCCGGAGAAGGTTGCCGGAGTGGCGGGTGTCTTCGGCCGCAATCAAGTCAGCGGTTTTGAGGGTTTCGAGGGCGCGCAGCGTTATATCTCCAAGATTCCCGATCGGGGTCGCGACTAGATAAAGCACGCTTCGAGTTTATTGAGACGCGGAGCAGTTAGCCAAGGTTATGGTTGAAAGCCCGCGGGCAGCAGCGAAGTGCGACCTTTTGCTTGGATTGGAAGGCAAACGTAGAGAGATCACCTTGGCATCGGCCGAACTTCGCGGGCGCGACTCGCAAACAGCAACAGCAAGTTCTACAAGCACCTCGCGGCTCCTCGAGCGCGCGGGGGAGACCTACCAGCCTTCGCTGATCTGGCTCACCAACCGCACCGCCATATCTTCCGCGGCAATCGGGATCGCCTGGCGCTCGTCCTGGACGATGTCACCCGAGACGGGATTCGAACCACTGACAAAGAAGCTGGTCGTGCCGTTTACCGTTCGCTGCTCCAGAACGACACCGGTGTCGCGGCGAATCACTCGATACCGCACCCGCAGCGTGAGCTGATACTCGCGGGTGAGCAGGACGTTCCCGCTGAGCGAGCGTGCTGGGCGTCGCTGGATCTCGTCGAGTGTGCATTCGAGGATCGCGTCCGCACTGTTCTCCCGAGCGATCTGATAAGTGCCGTCCTGCTGGATCTGCTTGATCACTGAGTTGGCAAGCAGCGCCTCGACCCGTGGCTCGAGCGTGTCGTTCTTGAAGTTCGGCACTGCGATCGTCTTCACGCCAGCCATGATTGTCGGCTTGATTGGGCCGATCTGGTAACCGGCGCATCCTGACAAAGCTACCGCCAAGGCGAGCAGTGGGAAAAGTGCCGCAGTCCTCATGGCTGTGGAGCAGGAAGGTCTGTATCGGCCGGCAGCGCCTCTGGGAGAGGAGGTTCGACGGCTGGCACCGGACCGAGGTTACCCGCTGAAGTGCGAAGGCGCGGGCGGTTGGATGGAGCGACCTCGTCTGGCACCGGCTCCTTGACGGGCGGGCCTGCGTAATCGGGGCGGGATGTCGTATCCACTTGAGCCTGAAGCTTGCGACGCGTTTGCGCTTTCGCGCCGGTTTCGGCCCGCTCCGGACCTGCTCGCAGCGTGTCTTCACCGAAGCGTTCCTTGAGCGCGTCGATCCGCGCCTTGGCGGCTTCGCTCTCCGCCGACCCCGGCTGATTTTTGATCACGTCGTTGTAGTAAATCACCGCTGCTTTGTAGTTCTTCGTGCGATCGTAGAACCTCGCGATATCCATCGTCCCCTTGGTCTGGCTGCCTTCGAGAGACTTCATATTCTCCCTGGCTTGCGCGACCTTTTCACTCTCGGGGTAGCGATTGATGAAATCTTCGAACGCTTCACGGGCTTTCGCCGCCGAGGCGCGATCGTAGGAGCCTTGCTGGTGCTCGCGCAAACGCACGTAGCCGATTTGGTATTGCGCGTCGTCCGCGATTGCGTCGGTAGGGTAGCGCACTACGACCTGCTGGTAAGCGGCGAGCGCTTCCGGGTATTTGCCCTGCTTCTCGTTGGCCTGACCGATATTGAACTGCGCGAGCGGCGCCCACTTGCTATAGGGAGCGCGCTTGACGATGCCTTCGAACATCTCCTGCGCCCGAGCCATCGATGGGGCAAATGGCACGCCGAAAACTTTCTTCTTCTGCCCCTCGAGGAAGAGCTTGGCGATGTTGAACATCGACTCCACGACAGACTCGAAATCGTCGCCGCGCGGATACTTTGTGAGGTAAGTATCGAAGGCCTGATAGGCCTTGTCGTAGTCGCCGGTGCGGTCGAGGAGAATGCCCACTTTGCGTTGAGCTTTCGGAGCCAGCAGGGAAAGGCTGTAGCGTTTCACCAGCCCCCGGTAGCCATTCAGCGCCCCCTTTAGATCTCCCTGCGCCTCTAGCTCTTCCGCCTTCTTCATCTGCTCGGCGGCACTGCTCTCGACCTGGTTGCTGTCGTCACCCTCGATGCTCCAGCCCTCGTTCGAACGATAGATCACCGCGCCCTGGAGAGGCTCCGGCAGCGCCAGCCCGCAGAGCGAGAGCGTGGTGAATAGGAGGACTTTTCGCATGAGAGCGCGCACGCTAATGGATGCCTCCGGGAGCGTCAAGCGGTGCATCCGCGCTTCTCGCGGGAGCCGATTCGTCGTGTCGCACGCACGGGAGAGTAGCCCAAGTGCCGCACCCACGCCGATGAACGCCGATATCGATACCTCGAAGATCCACCTCGGCACGTGCGGCTGGAGTTTCGATCAATGGCGGGGCGTCTTCTATCCCGAACATCTGCCGCCCACGGATCGGCTGGCGTTTTACGCCCGGCACTTTGGCTCGGTGGAAATCGACTCCACCTTTTACGGACCGCCGAGTCTCCAGACCGTGGGACATTGGCTCGACGCAACGCCGGAGACGTTTCGCTTTGCCTGCAAGCTGCCGCGCGAGATTACGCACGATCGCAAACTGCGCGGGGCTGGTGAAGCGCTCGATGCATTTCTCGCCGCGATGGCTCCGCTGCGGAGCAAGCTGGCGTGCCTCGTCGTTCAATTGCCGCCTCATTTCACACCGCACCACGACGAGGTGGCGCTGAAGGAGTTCATCCGCGAGCTTCCGCGCGACTTCCGTTTCGCCGTCGAGTTCCGGAGTGAAGAGTGGCACCTGCCTCGCATCGTGCATCTCCTCGAGGCGCAGGGCGTTTGCTGGATTTGGAATGACCTCACCTCGCTCGAGGAGCAGAACCTCGCGGCGTTCGGCTTTCAGCCGCGCACCACGGACTTCCTCTACGTGCGGCTGATGGGAGATCGGGTGTTGCCACCCGAGGGGAGTGAGGCAGGCGGCGACAAGCACCTCGCTA
>DASVRY010000320.1:0-2417 GCA_036388395.1 Chthoniobacteraceae bacterium | reverse complement strand
GCTCCTTCTGCGACGCTTCGAGTTCCGTCTTCACCGTCTGCCACGCCTGGCGGATCGCGTCGCGCTCGCGCCTCATCGACTCCAGATCCGAACGCAAAGTCTCCACTTCCTGAAGGAGCTTGTCGCGCTCCGTCGCCATCTTCCGGTGAGCTTCCGGCGAGACGCCCAGCTGCTGCGTCTCTTTTGTCATGAGCCGCGCGCTGCTTAGAATATCGATCTGCTTTTGCTGGGCCGCGATCTTGGACTGGAGATCCAGATTCTCGCGCCGGAGGAACTCCATTTCCGATTTGGTCGGCAGGAGTTCAGCTGGTTTCTTCTCCGTGCTCGCTTCCTCCTCTTCGACCGAAAACACACAGTCGATCGAGCCAAACTTGATCGCGCAGTTTTTCTGCAGGTGAAAATCGGTGACTGGCTGACCGTCCACACAGGTGAGATTCGTCGATCCGAGATCACGCACGCGGTATTGCCCATGATAGCCGATGAGTTCGGCGTGGTGACCAGAGACGCTGCGATCGATGATCTGGATGGTGTTGTCAGGGCGGCGCCCGACCGTGATGCGGTCACCAGAGAGCACGTGAGTGATTTCGCCCTTATTGTCGGGAAGTTTGATTCGGAGACTGGGCATAGGGGTAAATGGTCCGGGGTGTGGGGGGATATAATGAGATTAGCAGTTGCGGTGCCGCGCTTCCACCGGGTTTTTCGCGCGCTTGCGCTGAGCGGCCCATTGCGGAACAGTCCCCGCCCTTCACATGCGCGACGAGATCAACCGCCGGCGGACCTTTGCCATCATTTCGCACCCGGATGCGGGCAAGACCACGCTCACTGAAAAGCTGCTGCTCTACGGTGGTGCCGTGCAGCTCGCCGGCTCGGTGACGTCACGCAAAAACGCACGCGCTGCCACCTCGGACTGGATGGAACTCGAGCGAAAGCGCGGCATCTCCGTAAGTTCCACTGTCCTACAGTTCGACTATAGGGGTTTTCGGATCAATCTCCTCGATACACCCGGCCACAAAGACTTCTCGGAGGATACCTATCGGGTGCTCACCGCAGTCGACGCGGTCGTGATGGTCATCGACGCCGGCAAAGGAATCGAGGCGCAGACGCGGAAGCTCTTCGAAGTGTGCAAGCGGCGCGGCGTGCCGATCTTCACCTTCATGAACAAGTGCGACCGGCCAACTCGCGAGCCGATTGCGCTGCTCGACGAGCTGGAGAGCGTGCTTGGCATCGGCGCTTTTCCGGTGAATTGGCCGCTCGGCACCGGCTTCACCTTCCGCGGCGTTTTCGACCGCCAAAAGCATGAGGTGCATCTCTTCGAAAAGACCCCGGCTGGCGCTTATCGCGCGCCGGTGCAGGTCGGCTCACTGGAGGATCCGTTTGTTCGCGAACGGCTGGACCCGGATGATTTCGCCCGGGCGAAGGAAGAGCTCGAAATGCTCGATATCGCGGGCGTGGAATACGATGCCGACGCGGTGCTTCGCGGCCAAATGACGCCAGTCTTCTTCGGCTCCGCGATGAACAACTTCGGCGTGCAGCTGATGCTCGATAGCTTCCTGGAGCGATCGTCGCCGCCGCAGCCGCGCCAGGCGCAGGACCGGCAAGTCGATCCGGATGCACCGGCATTTTCCGGCTTTATTTTTAAGATCCAGGCAAACATGGACCCGCGGCATCGCGACCGAATCGCGTTTTTGCGGATTTGCTCCGGCAAATTCACACGCGACATGTCGGTGACGCATAGCCGGACGGGCAAGAAGGTGCGCCTTTCGAGCGCACACAAGCTTTTCGCCCAGGAGCGAGAGACGGTGGATGAAGCCTACGCAGGTGACGTGATCGGGCTGGTCGGGCACAGCGAATTTGGGATCGGCGACACGCTGACCGACGACCCGACAATTGCCTACCGTGAGATCCCCCGATTTCCGCCGGAGTGCTTCGCCTTCTTGCACAATCCCAATCCCTCTAAATTCAAGCAGTTCCGCCAAGGCCTGGAGCAGTTGCTGCAGGAGGGCGTGATGCAGGTCTTCGATCTGCAGGATCAGCTCCAGAAAATACCCCTGCTTGCTGCGGTTGGGCCACTGCAGTTCGAGGTGGTGCAATATCGCCTGGAGAGCGAGTACGGCGCGGAGTCGCGCCTTGAGACCGCATCCTGGGATGCCTTTAAATGGCTGCCGCCGGGAACCGACCCAAAGTCGTTCAAGCTCCCCACAGGCTGCCGCGTTGCGCTGGACAGTGCCGGAGCCGCGGGTGTGCTTTTCCCGAGCGGCTGGACGCTGAAGTATTTCGGCGAGCTGAATCCGGGCGCGACGCTGCTCGACCTACCCGCCTGAGAAGGGCGCGCGGTCAGCTGCGGCCGCGCTCGAGCAGCGTGAGCATGAGGCAGGAGAGCAGAACCTGAAACTCCTCCTGTTCGGAAAGGTCAGCGA
>DASVRY010000319.1:0-13639 GCA_036388395.1 Chthoniobacteraceae bacterium | reverse complement strand
CGCCGAATAATCGCCATTCGCTGCCTCGTCGCCGCTTTCATTGCTGACGCAGGCGAACACCACAGCGCCACTGCAAACGGCGCTGCAAATCAACAAACTGCTTTAGAGCTGCAGCTTCTCCAAGGAACCTGGGCGGGAGTCATGGTCGATGCGGGGCCCGAGAAAGTTGCCATCACGATCACAGGCGATTCGCTCCATTTTCATCGGGACGCGGACTTTTGGTTTGGGACGACGATCACACTGCCTGCAGGCAAAGATCCAAAACAGTTACATGCCACTATCAAAGATGGTCCTCCGTCGCAGCGTGACAGCATTGGCCAAGTTGTCAGAGCCTTTTTCAAGATTGAGGACGGGACCTTGACTCTAGCCACAATGGGCGAGGATTCCGAAGAGACGCCGGCAAGCTTTGAGGCCTCTAGGACTCGCTACGAACTCCGGAAGGTTCAGGCGCAAAAGGAGAAGACCGAATCTCTCAAAACCGAGTGAACCAGGAACGCTAACAGGCGCGGCAGCGAACGGGTTTTGTTGAACTCCGAAACATCATGAGCGTCGATTGTCCCTCCACCGACCAACAATTCCGATGGCTCCGCGGTATTGCTTGATGGTGTCCCGCCAGAACATCGAGCCATTCAGGTTCTAGAGGCGAATATCGGAGGAAACAACGCTGCTTATCCGCTGGAATCGACGCGATGGCTCTTTGGTTTACTGCGGCAGGCTGACGTTCCTCAGCGAAGCCGATGTGAGGGTGCTTCAGCTTTAGTCGCGTGACGAGGAGATGGAGCGCCTGAAAGCCAGCCCGCTTGCTGCTGTTCGAGCAAGCTCGGCGGTTTCAATCTGTACAAATTCGGACTCGCCCTTCTGCAGGTCTAGGCTCGTGGTGGCGCACATGCAGTTGCCGTCGCGGAGGATCTCAACAACTGGCGCGGTGCTCATGCTCCTTGAGTGGTGATACGCCCGTTCCGCTCTAGGATCTTTCGAGTGCCCGCAACCACCTCCAGGCGCGTGCTTTCAACGCCTTCCTGCCACGTCGTGTTTGTGAGTGTGGCAAGGCGTTGCTCCAGCCAGTCGAGCACACGTGGATCAGACTCTGGCACGAAGTTCCCGGAGCGACCTTCGAACTCCTACCCGCTGCAGAGAGCGTAGTGCGGCAGAGTGAACTCGGCGCCGTCTTCGGTGCGGACGGTGCACTCGCGCTCGTTCGTTGCCGCCACCAACACGAAAGCATCGGCGGGAAGGCCGGGCTTGGCATGGGACTCACAAGGGTAGTCGACCCAAGCGTGCATGCCGGCTGCAATGGGGAGCTTCCGCATCATCATGGCGAAGAAGGTAGCAGCGCCGAGCGCAGGCTCAACCGCGCGGGACTCTCCTCGGATCTCATTGAGAGCGTCCGGTAATCGCTTCCACGTGGACGAGACCTTCTTCCCGAAGCCATGTATTCCCAGAGCTATGGACTGGAACACCCTTCCGAAATTCCTCCTCTGCACAGAGGGCCACGGCGAAGATGAAGGCCGCATGTTCGTGATGCACGCGCACGAGCCGCGTTTTCTGATGGAGTTCTCGGACTGTGGCGAGGAAGGCGAATGCCGCCTTCTTGACCCGCCAACGCCAGACCTTCCGAAGCTCAAGCACCAAGCGCACGAGTTCTTTTGCGGCGAGCAGTAGGACACCCGCGGTTGAATCTTCCCCATCCGTGCTGATGGTGTGCTTCCATGTGTAACCACTACCGCAAAGGCCAGCCGGTCGTTGAGTGGTCACAAGTGAGACTCGGAGGTGTTGCGGTAGCATCAGCCTTCAAAGACATCGCTGAGCACACCTACCCGAAATATCCCGCTCCGATCGTCACGCAGCGCGACGGAGTGCGAGAGCTAGTGGAGAAGAGCTGGGGCATCCCGATCGCCATAAGAGGCGTTGCTGGAAAGTCCGTCACGAAGCCTGTCACCAATGCGCGGAACGACAGGCTAAACGGCTCCACGTGGCGCAACGCTACTCGCGAGCGCCGTTGCCTCATCCCGGCGATCGGCTACTACGAGCCCGGTCTTGGACCTGTTGGCGCTAAGGGTGAGATTCTCTTCACGGTGCGCGAGCGGCCCTTGTTCTTCTTCGCGGGACTTTGGGAGAACGACAGCTTCACGATGGTGACGACTGAGCCGAACGAGTTTGTCTCCCGTTTTCACGACAGGATGCCCGTGGTCCTCGAAGACGCGGACACCGAGGAGTGGCTTGGCGATGAACCTCTACCGATGGATCGGCTCGCCGCGCTCTGCCGTGGGTTACCGAGCGAATCTCTTCTTCACGACGACTTGCCCGCAAAGCTGAGGATCGTCCGGCCCTCGAAGCCTGCTCCTCCTGACGACAGTCCCATGCTCTTCCCGTTCTTTGATTGATTTGGTTCGGCAGTGAGCTTCTTAATGCGCTCTCGTCGATTCGGTCTCAGGGAAGCAACAGGTATCGCCTACCGGAGTAGCTCGCTGCGGCCGGTTATGCGTGCCTGAACCGCGGTCGGGGCAATCGGGCTGCAAGAAGCGCAATTGCCCCCACTGTGAAAAACACCGTTGCGTTTGGCTCTGGGATGGCCGGCTGGGGAAGAGGTTGCACGATGAGGCTGCCAGCAAAAAAGCCGCCGTTGCCGCTCGATCCAGCTGCCGGCTTCGTGAGCGCAGAACCGAACGTGAGCGCGGCATTACCGAGAGTGAGACCGGGCGCCGTCCTCACACCGGTCGCGAAGAATGCATATGGGTCGTACGGTGACTGAGTAAAAAGGCCACCGACGGTGTACACTTGTCCGGGCAGCAGCGTTAGAGGAGGAACAGCTACATAACGAAATGAGTCCTGCATTGGACTCGCGGGTGTTACGGTCACTTGGGCGAGTAGGCTGCCGCTCTCGTCCCAAAGCCCGACCGGGTGGCTGCCGTTTAAGCCATTAGCCCCCTCATCAAAGTAACTTAGAGCAGTGACCGATTGGGGCGAGGAGAGGGTAAACTGATAGCCTGCCGTGGCCGACGACGTGCCGCCGGTGCTGCTACTCGTGAACGTTACAGCAGAGACACCGATCTGCGCATGCATTGTCGCCGCTCCAAACAGTGAGACGAAAAAAGAGAGAGTTGTTTTCATGAGGGATGGAGGTGCTACAGGAGTCCGGGTGTCGGTAGATAGATGTGCTAAAAACGCCTGAGCGTGATTCCCTGATCATGCGTGCACTCATTCCGGCGAGTTGCGTAGCCAATCAGAACCGGCGGCACAAGATCGTTCCAATGCTTCACCTGATTTCCTCGTTGCTCGTCATCCTCTCGGCCTCAATGATTGCTGAGAAAGTTCCCTCGGCCAAGCCGTGACAGATGATTGAGGGCTGCCAATGGAAGGCCGACCAGTGGAACGACGGCGACAGCTTCCACGTGGTGACAGGTGACCAGCAACGGGAGATTGTTGCGAGGCTCTACTTCATCGATACCCCAGAGGCAGAGACCGCTTACATTGACCGCTTGGACGAACAAGCAGCCTACTCCGGTATCAGCCGTGCACAGGCTACTGAGGTTGCCCGTGAAGAGTCGGCATCCACGAAAGCGAGGCTCTCACGGCCTTTCACCGTGTGGACGCGCTGGCGGTCCGCTCTCGGCCGCTCTGCACTCGGGCGGTCTTACTGCATCATCATCACTGCGGAGGGGCGCGACCTAAACGAGCTGCTCGTTGAGAACGGCTTGGCTCGGATCTATGGAACACGCACTGCGCTTTTTGATGGGAGAGACTCTCGCGTTTACTTGGCTCGGCTTGCAGCCCTGGAGACGAAGGCCAAAGCGGCGGGTGTTGGGTGGAGTTATCGGCCCTGAACGTCTCACTCGTGCGCCGCCTCAGGCCGTCATTCCACCGCAACCGCGCGCGGCGTCCTCAGGCTCGATTGTCTCGGAAATGATCGTGCTCCCTTGGCCGTCGAGGAAGACGACGACGCCCGAATGCCGGCGACGTGACCGCGTCCTGAGGCCCTCGAGCCAATTGGCCCGCGCGGCTGAGTCGCCCTCGATGGCGTCTCTAAGTTGTAAGACCGCAAAGCGGCACCGCCTCCGAGATTCAAGGGAGGCACAGCGGGTCCTACAGTCGCAGCGATGTTTCGAGGTTTCGCGAGATGCGGCAGGGATGTCAGCCGGAATTACCGTAGGTGTGACTGACCAGCGCGTTCGCTGGGGCACGCGTTTTTAGAAACTTACCCGCACACCACCATTGATGCTGTGCGCCGTGTAGTTCTCGCGGCCCAGCTCTCCGGTGTAAAAGCCGAAGATCGCCACGTGGGAACTCAATTGGGCCGAGGCCCCCACGTCGAGGAGCAAGGCGTCGCGGCCAAGCTCCGGACCGCCGACACTGAACGAACTGCGGGAGGAGAAGCCCGCATCGATGCTCGAGCTGTCGTCAAGATACTCATGCTGCCATTGCGCCCGAATCTGAGGCGTGACGCTCATCCGTCCGAGGCGCTGGGTGTAGGCAGCTTTCACTCCGACCGCAGATGTCAGGGAGTCCTGGCTCTGCTCGTTGATCCGGAGGGCGCCGAGCGCGCCACGTTCTGTGAAGCCGTCGATCCCGGCGGTTCCATACTGAATTGAGGCAACGGGTCCAACTGTGAAGGCGCCAAGGTGAACGTCGTAGCCGGTGCCAAGCAAGGCGCTAAAGTCGGTCGCGTCGGTGCGGCCATCGGCGAAGCCGCCAATCGTGCGCCGCTTGGTATCAATCGTGCCGTAACCGCCGCTGACAATCCCATTCACGTAGAAACTACCATTGTGGTAGGTGGCGTATAGACTGGCCTTTCCGCTATTGATAGCCAGGTTCCCACCGCGGCTTAGATCCGATGAGGTATTTGCATAACCAAGCGCTGCGCCGATAACGAAGTGCCGATTGACCCGATAGTCAGCGCCGACCGAGATGCCGCCGGTGGTGAAGGACGAACCCCGCGCCTGACTGGTGCTTTCGACATCGCCGAACGTGCCGGTGCCAGAGATGAAAAAGCCCCATCGGTGCTGACGCTCGACGATGGGCTGCTCGCCTTCCTTGGTCGACTTGCCGTCTAGGCTGGCAAAGGTCTTCCCGTCAAAGTTCACCGTGCTCTTGCCGTCGTAGTTCTGCCCACCGTGAGAGTCGGTGACGGCAAAGCCGGAATCACTGAATCCAGACTCGCCACGGCGCACTTCGTCGAGGCGCCGTTCGAGATTGCCAATCTGAACCTGGGAGACTGCCAGACCAGTGGTGAAAATTGCCGCGAGGTCTTCAGCGGAGATCAGGCTCAATGCCCCCGGGATCTGAGCGAGCTGCAGTGTGTTCAGTTCAGCGATGAGGTCATTGCCCGGCTGATCCGCCGCAAGTTCGTCGAGGGCCTCCGCGACAGCCTGCTCATTCGAGGTAAGCTCGAAGTCATCAGCGAGATCGGCAAAGGAGCCCTGGGTAAACTGCAACACGACCGAATTGCTGCGATAGACGGCGGAGAGGTCGAGGAGTGTGCCCGTGAAGTGCGCGTCATCGAACGCTGCGAAGGTCCCGGAAACTCCGCCGCGGGCTGTAAGGATGGTGAACTCATCGCCGGCTTCGGCTTCGAAGCCGTCTAGATAGGATAGATTTAGAATGCCGCCGAGGCTCGCTTTCCCACCGATCGAGAGGCGATCATAGTTCGTGGAAGAGGCGAGTTGGACATTCAACGTGCCGCCAGAGCTTTGGCGATAGTCGCCGCCGATGCTCAAGGTTCCAGTGGTGCCTGCACGGCCCGGTTCCACGACGGAGCGGCTGGTTACACTTCCACCGATGGTCCCGCCGCCGCGCAGAATTCCACCTGCAACGTGAGCGCTTCCGGCGATGGATCCATTAACCTCCAGCACACCGGCCCGGACGGTTGTGAGTCCGATGTAAGTATTGGCGCCGGTCAGCTCGAAACTGCCGTTGCCGACCTTCTCGACAGAGCCCGCACCGCTAATCACGCCTGCATAGAGTGTGCTCGTGTTATCATTGCCGGTGACGAGGCTGGCACCGCCGAGATCGACTCCACCCGCGCCCTCCAACGACCCCACGCTCTGGTTGAGACCATTTAGGTTCAGCTGCGCCGCTTGCTGGACGAACATGGCGGAGGCGGATGGGATAACATTCGCCGCTCCCGCTTGCAGGACACCCTGGAGAATGGCTGTAGCTCCTGCATAGGTATTCGCTCCCCCGAGCGTCAGGGTGCCCGCGCCACCTTTTGTCAGCCCGTCCGCGCCGGAAATCGCACCATTTATAACCAAGCCGGCGGCATTGTTGACGGTCATCGCCTGAGCCGGACCGCTCAGAGCCAGAGCGGTATTGATGGTGGTCAGACCAGCGCCGCTGTTGATCGTGATGCCAGTGGCTGATCCGGTGCCGACGATGGAGAGGACACCAGGGCCGGAGATCGTCACCGCAGCGGGATCGTTCACCGTAAGGCTGGAAATCGTCACGTCGGTATCGACGATCGTGCTTTGGTTCTGAGGCGGGATACCGGTCACGGAAAAGACCACGTCGGCCACGGGAGCGAGCGTCGAAGAAGTGGCCCCACTGGCGTCCGGGGACCAGTTTGCTCCAGACCAAAGATTGCCGGCATCGCCGCTCCAGAACCTCCCAGGCGCAAGGGGTTGCTGCGGCACGATCGGGATTACGACCGAATTCTGATCCAACGTGACAGCTCCATTGATCGCCAGAGCCCGTCCGTCAAGCGTCGCACCGGTGGTGAGGGTGATGCTTTGATCGGCGATGATCGTGCCGAGAAATGAAGAGTTGATGCCGAGCGTAGCGGAAGTGCCGATCTGCCAGAAGACGTTGCTGGAGCTACCGTTGAGCAGCAGAACCGTGGAATCCGTCGCTGTGGTGAGATCGCTCCCGATCTGGAAATTGAATACAGCGTTTGGATCTGCTCCGGCATTCAGGCTCAGTGTACCTGTGAGTTGGGCGTTGTTGTCGAAGCGATAAGTCCCAGGTGTGAGGGTCAAACCGCCTAAATTCTGCCCAGTCAAGTTGGTGGTGACCAATTCCAGGCCGAGCTGCGTAAACGCGGTGGACGCATCCGCATGGGCCTGGATGGCAATCCCATCGTTGGCGTGAATCGTTCCATTTACCACCACGCCGGGAGGAAAACCGGTGATGCTGGAACCGGGACTCACACCCACACTGCCATTGATGACGGTCGCACCAGTGTTCGTAACAGTGGAACCTCCGAGAACTCCGAAGTCTTCTGCGGTGCCGAGCGTGACCGCTCGCAAGGTGTGCGCAGAGGAAAGCGCCAGAAGCCCCGCGACAATCCAGATGGCTGTGCAAGCCGATGAACGGCGTCGCCAGGAAGTAGACCCTAGTGTGTAATGTTCCGGTCGTAGAGGGATATTCACGGACAGGAAGGAGCTTAAAGGTGTGTTCATGGTCTACGAGTTGGCAGGCGGAGCATGAACCGCGCTCATCTGGGATTTCGTTGAAGAATTGCACCCTCGGCGTGGGACTCGCTTTTAAGAACCTTCCGACGTGCCTGCGCCTTCTGAAGCCAGCGATAATCGCCGCAGGCCGAATTAATCGACTGGGATGATGACGTCGCCAAGCGCAGTGGCGATGAACATTTCCTGTTCCGTCAGCGCGCGATCCCACGGGATGTCCTTCTTCACCAGGTCCCGATAGAACCGATGATCCTCGTCTCCTCGATGCTGAGCGCTTTCCAGTCGATCACCGTTGCCAATCCCGCAGCGAGCAGAATGCGACGGAGTGCCTCGCGCCGGCTGAGGCTCCTTGCAGGCGTGAAGGTGGTAAGCCGCTCTTGAAGGGAAGTAGTGTTACCACCCTGATGGCGTGCAGATTTTCGGAAGAATATGCGCTCGATCAGTAGGTCACCTCTGGGTGGAGAAAAGGGCGCTGCCTCTTGCGAGACAGCGCCTGTCTTCACCTCACAATTTAGAGAGCTTAGGCCCGGCGGCGGCGCGAGACTAGAGCAACACCGGCTACACCGAGCAGGCCGAGCGCGGTTGGCTCTGGCACTACTTGTGTCGTCACAGCACCGAAGTCGTCGAACGGGTTCTCACGATTTGTTGTGGATGCATAGGAGAATCCAGTGAAGTAATCGCCCGCTGGAGCGCGGAAGTGGAACAACGTGTCTTCGGTACCTTGGCTCGCCAAAGCGCCGAAAGCAGTGGGATTCCCCAAGGAAATGGAACTGCCGCTGTTTAGAAATCCTTGGATCGTCAGATCACCCGCACCACTTCCACCTGAACGAGCGAGGTAAACGAGCCCGAATTCGGTAACTCGCTCGAGCGCCAGCAGACCAGCTCCTGATAGAGCAAACGTGAAGCTGTATGCAGTCGAACTTTGAGCGCTGCTGGAAATTGCTCTACCATTCGGAGATCCCGAGATTGGACTCGCACTACCAAAGGCCGCGTTGACCATGTTCACGCTAGACGCGAGCGCCAAACTTTTCGTCCCGGAGGCGAAGCCAAGCGTCACATTGTTGAAGGCAGTATCAGTAGCACCCTGGCCGGCGTCATCTGAAAACGCCACAGGGGTTGCTGGGGAAGCGGGATTGGTGGTGACGCCGCTATTCCAGATCACGCCCGTCGTCGAGGCTGCGGCGGCCTCCACAGTGGCTTCCCATGACGCGATTGTCTGTCCCGGGACATTGGAGGAAATGCCATCAACGGAGTTCGTGTTGTTCGTAGAGTCGAAATCGGACGCGGTCTGGCCAGTGACGGCTTGCGCGTGTGCTGAAACAGCGCCGAGGCTGAGTAGCGCCGCGGGGAGGATTGATGAGAGGAGGAATTTTTGCATGTGATGGGAACGAGTTGGTTTTGGAGCTACCTTGGAAGGCAAGCCACCCGCGGAACGCGTGTGGGCCAGCTTCTAGTGGCGGCGTGCAGGCTAAAACGTGCACGGGATCTCGCTATTCCCCACTTTGGGGGTACTGGCCGCTCCTACTGCCGGCCGAAGTATTTGTTCACCGCGTCCGTACGAGAGTGGACGTGGAGCTTGCGATAGACGCTTTGCACGTATTGCCGCACCGTATCCAGCGAGACGCCGAGATCATGGGCGATCTGCTTGTAGAGAGCGCCTTTCGCCAGTGCGGCGAGCACTTCCCGCTCGCGCCTCGAGAGCTGGGAGAGTTCCTCACTTACACCGCCTCTTCCCTGGAAGTAGCTAACCACCTTGCGGGCGATAGTCGGGGACATGGGTGAGCCGCCAGATTGCACCTCGCGAATCGCATCGAGCAGGCTCTCGGCCGCCGTGCGCTTGAGCAGATAGCCGTTCGCCCCCGCCTTCAACGCGTCGAAGATGAGTTCGCTCTCGTCGAAGGTGGTGATCATCAGCACCTGCACTTCCGGGAGGATGCATTTCAGCCGCGTGACGAATTCGATGCCATTCATCCCGCAGAGCTGGATATCCACGAGCACGATCGTCGGCTGTCGCTTCGGCAGCTCGATGAGCGCTTCCTCGGCTGTGGAATATGCGCCAACACACTCCAGGGCGTCCGCTTCCTCCAGCATGGAGGTGAGTTGATCGCGCATTTCAGCGTGATCTTCGACCAGGCCGACGCGAATCGAAGGTTTCATTCTCGATGGGGGAAGAGGGCGCCAGCGGAGCGGGCTCGAGAGCTAGCTCCCGCCTGGGATGGGTAGATCAAACACTGCGCGCGTCCCGCCGCAAGCGCGTTCCTCCAAGTGGAAGGTGCCGCCGATCTTTTCCAGGCGCTGCTTCATGTTGGCGATGCCATTATGCATACTATCGAGCGGAATCTCCGAGGCTCCACGGCCGTCGTCTTCGATAACGATGCGCAGACTTCCGTCTGACCAGGCTGCGGAGATCTGCACCCGGGAGGCGTGGGCGTGTTTCACGATATTCCTTAGCGCTTCCTTGACTGCCATGAGCAACTGATGGCGCGCAGGGCCTGGCAGGCGCAACTCTCTCGGCTCATCACCAAAGTCCAGGTGGCAATCGATCCCTGCCCCTCCGAGAAATTCGACGGAGTAATTGCTGACGTAATCGGCGAACCGCTCGAAGGTATCGTTGGAGGGATTCACCGACCAGACGATCTGATCCATCGCGGTGAGCGCGTCCCGCGCAGCCACCGTTGCCTTTTCGAGCCATGCGCCGGCTTTGGGAGGCGCATCGAGATCGCGAGTGGCAAAGCGGGTGAACATCGTCAGCTGCGTGAGCCGCGCACCGACATCGTCGTGAATGTCGCGGGCAATGCGAGCGCGTTCTTCAGCGAGAGCATGCCGATGTCGTGCCTCGGCCAATGACCGCCGCAGCCGTCGATGCGAGACGGCTCTGACGGCAATCACAAGCGCCGCCGCAAAGCTGGCGAGCAGCGCCAGTTGTATCCATGTTTTCTCCCACCACGGCTGGAGCACGACGAAGCGCAGCACGGCCGGCTCTGCACTCCAGAGACCGTCTTCGTTCGCTGCGATGACGTGGAATTCATAGCGGCCCGGTGCCGGACGCGGATAGACAATGCTTCGCTCCTTTCCTACGTCCTGCCACTCGCGTTCCAATCCGCGGAGCTGGCAGCGAAACCTCACCTTGTCTGCCGCAGCCAACGAGATCGCGCCGTAATCGATGATGATGCGGCGGGTGGCAGGAGCGATCTCCACAAGGTCGCTGAAAGTCAGGCGTCCTTCATCAGCTTGAACGCTCTCGATCTTTGCATGGAGAAGCGCCGCCTCCGCATCAAATGCTGACGGGTGGAAACGAACGATTCCCTTCGGTGTAGCGAGCCAGATCCGGCCTGCACCATCCTTGCATATCGCCGGCGCGCCGGTGCTGAGCTGGACCGTGGGGAGTCCATCTGACCGATCGAACCACGCGAGTGTCGCCCCCGCCAATGGCAAACTCGCAGACTCGCGGGCCCGGAGCCGGGCGAGGCCTCCGGCGGTGCCGATCCAAAGGTCGCCGTGGTCATCCTCCACGAGACCGAGAATTGTATTTCGAGAGAACTCTGGATCAGGCCGCAAGCTCTCCACTCGCCCCTTTGACACCCGGAACAATCCCTTGCCTCGCACGGCGATCCAAAGCGCACCAGAACTGTCGACGAGAAGACAAGTCACCCAACTGCCACCCGGTGGCTCCTTCTCGGTGACTGGCGTCCATCCGCCATCGTGAAAGCGGCCGGCGCCGACAGGGGTCCCGACCCAAACTCCTCCTTCGGCCGCGGGCGCCAGTGCGGTGATGTTCGAGTGCGGCAATCCTTCAGCTATGTGGAACTGCGACCATCGCCCGCCGTCCATTCGCCACAAGCCACGTGCCGTGCCGACCCAGAGTGAGCCGTCCCGATCTCGGCAAAGGGCCTTCACAAAGCTGCTGGCACCCTTCGGCATCGGCACCGGCAGCACCTCGGAGTCGGTCCGACGATGGAGGCCATGCCAGCCGGTGCCGACGAGCACGCTCCCGTCCGGCTCCGCAAGCAAACTGTGCGGCACGGGACCGAGGCCGCTCTTTCCGAAAACGTCGAAGCTCGAGCCATTCCACCTAACCAGCGGCCCACCTTCATTTGAGCCGCCGCAGACTGCACCACTGGCGTCAACGGCGAGTGTATTGATGGGTAAAGAGACGAGTCCCTGCTCTTGCGTGAAGGTGCTGAAATACCGCGGCCGGATTCGCTGCAGACCGCCGCCGAGCATCGTCACCCAGATGCTGTCCTTCGTTCCTAAATGCAGCGCTGTAATCCGATTGCTCGCAAGCCCTTGGTCCGATCCGAGCTGCTCCGCTACTCCTTCTGGAGAGATGGTCGTCAAACCAGCCGAACCTCGGAGCCACAGCCGACCGGCTGAGCCAGCCACCGCAATCTGCGGATCCAGCGGGAGATTCGGCACAGGGCCTGTCCGCCATTCTCCCGAAGCCCAGCGACGCCAGCCAGCGGGAGCGGCCATCCAGACATCACCAGAGCTCGACGGAACCAGGCGAGTCCCGGCCGCCGGAGCATTTCCCTCTGCAAGAGGGAAGTGTTCGAAGGAGTCACCGCGCCAGCGAGCGAGCTCGCTTTTCGTCGCCACCCAAAACTCTCCCGACCCCGCGTCCTGCCCGCAGGCCAGGATTGGCGTGTCGAAAGCGCCGGCGAGGTGCCAGGAAGTGCCGCGCTCTTGTTGCAGGAGGTCACCTGCTTCAGTGAGCGCGAATAGCGCGGATGGTGAGCACCGCCAGACGCCAATGACTCGTCGCTCTCTCAGCTGTTGCGGTAGCGAGACGGATTTCCAGCCTGCGCTCGTGAGTTCTGCCAGCTCGCCTTCCACAGCACAGACCACCAGACCTTCGCCCCCAACTTGTGCGACAGCCGGCTTTTTGCCGAGCACGATCCCGGTGCCCGCCTGCACCGCACGCAGCTCTCCAGACGCGAGCACATAACAAGAACCGTCCGTCACCACGCCCCACAACGACCCCTGTTCGTCTTCACAGATAGTATGCCAGAATTCGTTCTCCAGCGTTCCGCCACCTGGCATGGGAAAAAGGGCGAACTGCCGCCCATCGTAGCGGACGAGACCGTCGTAAACCCCTAGCCACAAGGCTCCATCAGAGGCTTTGTAAAGGTTACTGACCGAACTCTGTGGAAGCCCGTCGCCGGCCTGCCACGTGTCCCAGAGCCAGGCGCTCGACTT
This sequence comes from Chthoniobacteraceae bacterium, assembly GCA_036388395.1. GTDB lineage: Bacteria > Verrucomicrobiota > Verrucomicrobiia > Chthoniobacterales > Chthoniobacteraceae > DASVRY01. Next base: position 1,043 of record DASVRY010000319.1, on the reverse strand, counting down.
CTTCTCGGCAGCGGGAGCTTCGAGCTTTGCATGACAGCACACGAGCAGCACTACGGCTGCCATACACGTGTGCACGCCCCTGAAGCTGGGAATGAACAAAGGTGCGGGCACGGTGCTGCGGGAGGAGCGCGGACACTGCCACATCGCACGGCGGCGCGCAATGACCCCGATCGTGCATCGCGAAGAGCCCGGCGAACGCATTCTCCGGGCCGCTCGTAACCGTAGCGGCGGAAAAGCTCCAGGTCGGTCGCTTTGGTGCTGCTTGCGGTGCTGGAGCTAATGCACTTTGTACAAGAGGTTCGGGGCGCGCTGGCGGTCCGCTCTTGGCCGCTCTGCACGCCGACGCGTCTATTGCATCATCATCACGTCAGAGGTCACGACCTGAACGAGCTGCTCGTGGAAAACGGCTTGGCTCGGATTTACGAGACGCGCACGGCGCTCCTCCATGGCCGGGACTCGCGGCAATACTTGGCTCAGCTCAGGGAATTCGAGGCGCAGGCGCAGGCGGCACGCGGCGGTGGGTGGATGTTTATCGGCATTATCGCGTGGCGCGTCTGCAAAATTTCCGGCCCTTGCTACTGTAGGCTGATGCCCCGCCAACGATCAGCCTCCATGCTCATCTCATCGCCAGGCAAGATCGATCACCTGCGCGCGGTGATCGGAAAGCCGGGACCAATCCATTCGGAAGGCCACGGGTTGCAGCTCTGCGCTTACCCACAGGTGATCGAGCCGCAGCAGCGGCACAGGCACTGGCCACGACTCGGGAAGGCCTTTGCCGGCAATTGACCACGCATCCCTCAAGCGCGGGCGTAGAACCGCAAAATGAGGGGAGTTGGTAGGCATGTTGAAGTCTCCTGTCACGACGAGCGGCTGATCCGCGTGGGCGTTGTGGCTGTTCCTGAGCCAAGTACTGCAGTTCTGTTGGCGGGAGGTTTTAGCCTGCTCGGCCTAGCACGACGTCGCAAATAAATCGAATAGGTCATCCTTGATGGCTAGGCCCCGTGGAGCACTCCCACGGGGCCTTTTCCATTTGATGACTATAT
>DASVRY010000318.1:0-4445 GCA_036388395.1 Chthoniobacteraceae bacterium | reverse complement strand
GATGTCCTGGCCACGCAAGCTCCGCTACTTCTTCAAAGAAGTCGTCCTGCCGAGTTGGCCTCTCTTTGCCGCCTATGCCCTGCTTGGCATCCCGGCAGCGTGGCGCTGGTTTAAGAACCGGAGCACTTCCGACCTAGGAAGCGCGCTCCTGCTCCTTTCCCTCCCCTTCCTGCTTCTCGGGTGTTTTGCGCCTTCCCGTTACCAATACCAGCACTACTACGTTTTCATCCCCTTCCTGGTGATGGGAGTGGTGCTCGGCATCGCATCCGGTTGGTCCGCGCCGGATGATCGAAGACGCACGGCGCTGATCGCCTTCACGCTGCTCCTTTGTGCTATTGCCAATGTCGGCTATCGCGCCTGGAAGAAAGATGGCGCCTCTTCTCTGGAATGGGCGCGCAATAGCATCCGACCAGCGGAATGGTTTCCGGTGCGCGCGAACCAACTCGGCCAGCAAATCCGCGCCCTCGCAGGGCCCGGTAAAGTGCTCACCCTCGCACCCGCTTGGCCGCTGGAGGGCGGCTCAACCATTTACCCGGAGTTCGCAACGGGCCCCTTTGCGTGGCGCAGCGCGCACCTGATGGACCCTGCGCGACGTTCCCTGCTCCGCCTGATTGCGCCGGATGATCTGGAAGGATTCCTCACAAAAGATCCACCGGCGGCTGTGCTGACCGGGGTCGAAGACGCTCCACTCGAAGCGTCGCTCGTCGCTTACGCGAAGGCTCACGGGTATCAGCCGACGAAGATCACGAGAAAACGGGTGCTGTGGCTGCCGCCCCGCCCCCCGGCTGAATAGCTCCCCTACTCTTTTGCCTGGCGCTTCATCTCCTCTGCCGCGCGGGCGAGCCCATCGAGCAATTCACTCCAGTCACTCGGTCGCGTGTCCCAGCCGCTGCTGAAGCGTAAAACCCGTCCCGCTTCCGCCGCCGAGTAGCCCATGGCCGCAAGGACGTGAGACCGTTCCTCCTTTCCGCTGGCGCAGGCGGAGCCCGTAGAGACAGCGAAGCCGAGCTTATCCAGCTTCACGACCCACCGTTGACGGCAATCCGGCGCCTCCGGCATCATCACAGAGACGGTATTCCAGAGGCGATCCGCGTTCTGACCCAACACAACGGCTCCTGGAAGCCTCTCCGCGAGCGCGGCTTCGAAATCCCGCCGCACCTGCACGCGCTCCGCTATTTCACCCGCCAATCTGCTCTCCCGTTCTTCCAGCGCCGCCATCATCGCGACCACCCCGGCCACATTCTCCGTCCCTGCGCGGCGGCCATCCTCCTGCGGGCCACCCACGAGCAGCGGATGCAACGCCTCCGGGCACTTCAAAAAGCCCACGCCCGCAGGTCCGCCAAACTTGTGCGCGCACCCTGTCAACATTGTGCAACAGCCGAGCCCAGCCGCTGGCATTTTGCCGATCCACTGCGCCGCATCGCAGAGAAACGGCACCTGCCGCTGATCGCACAATTCAGCGATGTCCCGCCACGGCTGAAGCGCACCTGTCTCATTGTTTGCTGCCATGACTGCGATCAAGGCCGGCTTCTCAACCTCGAGGCTTGTGCGAAGCCACTCAAGGTCCACGCGTCCGTCGCGGTTTACCGGAACGTGGTTCACTCGGCCCGCAAAACTCCGCTCCACGGCCTGCAGCACGCACGGGTGCTCTACCGCCGAGACCCAAGCTGCGCCATCATTCCTCCGCGCCACGTGCCCCGCTGCCGTATTCACTGACTCGGTCGCGCCGCTTGTCCAGATGATCTCCTGAGCCGCACACCCAAGCATGTTGGCGAGCTTCTCTCGAGCGCCGGTGAGTGCCGCATCGGCTCGCGCGCCGAGCCGGTGTGGGCTCGAAGGATTTCCCACGAACCGCTCCGTGGCTTCCAGCCAGGCGGCCCGCGCGGTATCCGAGAGCGGGCTCGTGGCATTGTGATCGAAATAGAACAAGACGGAGCCAAGGGTCCGATTTCCGCCGCGCCGGATCAATGCCGAACAATTCAGATTGGACGCGGCGCCAAGAGCGTCGAAACTCCACGCGCGCATGTCCTCCGCCACCTCCTTTTACAAGCGCTCGAATTTTGTCACGCACCTGCCGGCGGAGCACCTTTATAGCCCGTCCCATTTTTGGCTGGCGCGCGAGGCTGACGACCAGTGGAGGGTTGGGTTTACCAAGTTCGCGACGCGGATGCTCGGCGACATCGTTGATCACCAGTGGGAGAAGGAGCCCGGCGCCGCCGTTGGAGTAGGGGAGATCATCGGCTCTATCGAAGGGTTCAAAGCAATCTCCGATCTTTACTGCGTTGTAGATGGGACTTTCAGGGGCGGGAATCCGGACCTGCGCGAGCAAATTGAACTTGTCGGGGAAGAGCCATACGCTCGCGGTTGGCTCTATCGCGCCCGCGGCACGCCCGACGTCCGTTGCGTCGATGTGGAAAAATATCGCGCGTTGCTCGACACCACGATTGATCGAATCCTCGAAAAGCAGCAGACCACCGAAGCTCCATGAACGCACCCAACGCCTCGCAAGCCTCGACCGGATCAACTGTGAAAGCCCGCTACGTCATGATCGGGGGCTTCCTCGGTGCGGGGAAAACTACGGCTGTGGCCGCGCTCGCCCAACACCTGAGCACACGTGGATTGCGCGTTGGTTTGATCACTAATGATCAAGGCAGCGAACTCGTCGATACTGCGATGCTTCGTGCGAAAGGGTTTGCGACTGAGGAGATCCCGGGCGGTTGCTTCTGCTGCCGGTTTAATTCGCTGGTTGATGCAGCGGAGCGACTCGATGCAGCCAGCGCGCCAGATGTCTTTATTGCCGAGCCGGTCGGAAGCTGCACGGACTTGGTAGCCACGGTTACGTATCCACTGCGCCGGATCTATGGAAATACTTTTAGCATAGCACCGCTCAGTGTCCTTGTGGATCCGGTCCGAGCGGAGCGCATCTTCGGACTCAGCGAAGGTGGTAAGTTTTCCGAGAAAGTCCGCTATATCTATAAGAAGCAACTCGAGGAGGCGGATCTGATCGTCATAACGAAGAGCGACACGATCGATGAAGCGCGGCTTCAACGCCTGACCGATTGCCTCGGCACGGGATTCCCGCGCGCAGAGATCATCAGCGTGTCGGTCCGGGAGGGCAGGGGAGTAGAAGACTGGTTTACACGCATCGAAAGCGCCGAGCAGCAGGGTGGCACGGCCATGGAAGTAGACTACGGAATCTATGCGGAAGGAGAGGCGTTGCTCGGCTGGCTGAATGCAACTGTCCACGTGAGCAGCGCAGCAGGTTTTGCTGCCGATACATTGCTCACGACGTTAGCTCGCGACATCCAGGCGCAACTCGCGACCGCAGAGATTGCTCATCTAAAGATGACGCTTAGTCCCGCGGGTGGCCTCGGAGATATAGCCGCGATCAACCTGGTGAGGAGCGACTTTGTGCCGGAGCTCTCGCTGCGTCTGGAGGAGCCCGTCGAGAGCGGACAGCTTATCCTGAATTTACGAGCTGAAGCCGATCCGGAAGAGCTCTGTAGCGCGGTGCAGAGAGCCGTCGCCGAGCTGCCAGCGAAGCACCCGGGCGTGAAGGCTGTCCTCGAGCATCTGGAGCATTTCCGTCCCGGCAAACCTGAACCGACTCATCGCGATCTGGCTCATGTCTAACTTGCCTAACTCGAGCAGCCCGGCTGCGATCCTATACTGCCATTGCCAGTATGCTCAGGTTGTTCCGAAAGAGACCAAGGAAGCTGTTCTGCGGGGCCTCTGTGATTCAGGTATGGAATTTGAAGCAGTAGCCGATCTCTGCGAACTGGCGGCGCGCCGGGACCCGGTGCTTGGTCGCCTTGCCTCCAACGGCGGTCTGAAGATCGCGGCATGTTTCCCACGAGCGGTGAAGGGGATCTTCCATCAGTGCGGTGCCGACCTGCCCCTCGATCGGGCCGAGGTTCTCAATATGCGCACCCAAGCCACAGCAGAGATCATCGAACGGCTAACTTCTCCAGAGCTCGTGCCGAACATCCCACCGAACAAAGCTTAGCCAAGCGATCAAGCCTCATGTCCCTCCGAGACGAAACCACTCTTCACATTGTCCTTCAAGAAGGAGCTACAGCGGAACCGCTATCGGCTGAGGATCGCTATTCCACGATCGCCTCCCTCCTTGAGCGCGGCTATGCAGTCAGTCGCCGAACGGACAGTCACGAAGCTGTGCCTGGCCAAGGCAGCCCCACGCTGCACCTCGGCCGTTTCACAAGCGAGCCCGAAGGGTCCGGCGTAGAGCAGGGGAGTCTTAAGAGGAGCTATAACATCAAGAGCCTGAATGCAGCGCAGGTCGCTGATGTGGTCGAGAGCGTCCGCGGCGAGGTAAAGGCGGCCGCTCATGGGCAGTGGAAGCCGTGGTTCCCGGTGATTGATTACGACCGCTGCACAAATTGCATGCAGTGCCTGAGCTTCTGCCTCTTCGGCGTTTACGGCGTCGA